>DASZLW010000092.1:0-6795 GCA_035552175.1 Gaiellaceae bacterium
CGATCGACGCCCGGCACCGTGATCACCTCGCCGTCGAGGACGATCCGCCCGGCGCTGATCGGCTCGATCAGGTTGATGCAGCGGAGCAGCGTCGACTTTCCGGAGCCGGATGCGCCGATGAGGCAGACGACCTCGTGCTCGTCCACCGAGAGGTCGATCTCCGAAAGAACCGACACGGGCCCGAACGACTTGTCGACCCCTTCCACGAGGAGCTTCTCGCTCAACGAACTCCCTGAAGCTGCCGGGCTCGCCGATCGCGGGCCGCGAGCCAGTCCGTGAAGCGCGCGAGCGGGATCGTGATCGCCACGAACAGGGCGGCCGCCGCCAAGTACGGCGAGAAGTTGAACGTCGCGTCGACATCGATCTGCGCCTGGTTGAACGCCTCGATCGCGCCGAGGATCGAGACGAGCGCCGTGTCCTTCTGCAACCCGATGAAGTCGTTGAGCAGTGGCGGGATCACCCGCCGCACCGCCTGCGGCAGGATCACGTACCGCAGCGCCTGGGCCCGCGAGAGGCCGAGCGAGCGGGCAGCGATCTCCTGCGACGGATGCACGGACTCGATTCCGGCGCGGTACACCTCGGAGACGTACGCCGTGTAGATGAGCGTCAGGGCAACGATGCCCCAGAACGTCACGGAGGTCGGCACCCAGCTCAGACCGAGCGCGGGCGCGCCGAGGCCGAGGATCGCGATCACGAGGATCGTCGGCACGCCGCGAAAGAAGTCCGCATAGGCGATCGCGAGCGCGCGAAGCGGGAAGAACACCGGGCCCGGAAGGCTCCGGACCAGGGCGAGCACGAGCGCCAAGACCAGGATCAACGCCTCCGCGATGCAGAAGATCTTCACGTTCAGGAGGAACGCCTTCGCAATGTCCGGAAACGAGCCCGAGAACTGACCCCAGTTGAAGAAGGTCGTCCTGACCTCGGACCACCCGGGCGAGTGCGTCACGACGAGGACGAGCGCCGTGAAGAAGACGAGCGTGCTCGCAAGCGCGACCGCCACACCGCGACGTCCGTCGCGGGCGCGCCACCCGCCGAGAAGCCTCGAGCTGCGGGCCGCTACTTCAGGACCGGCGCGCCGGTCGCCTTCGCTAGCCACTGCTGCTGGATCTTCTTCAGGCCTCCGCTCTTGCGGAGCGACGCGAGCGCCTGATCGACGCAGCCGGCGAGCGAGTTGCCCTTCGCGAAGACCATCCCGAAGTGCTCACCGCCCGCGACCGTGGGGAACTGCCCGAGGATCTTCGAGTGCGGCACCTGCACCGAGGTGACGTAGAACGCCGTCGGGAGGTCGACGATGAGCCCGTCGATCTGCTTGTTCTTCAACGCCTGGATCGCCGCGGCGTTCTGCTGGAAGACCGATGCCTGCTTGGCCGGCTTGATCGTCCCGGTTATGTAGCTGTAGCTCGTCGTTCCGAGCTGCGCGCCGAGCTTGAACTGTTTCAGGCCGGCGATCGTGTGCACCTTCGAGATCGAAGTCCCCGCAAGGACGACGAGCGCCTGGTTGACGTCGTAGTACGACGAGCTGAACGTGACGACCTTCGCGCGAGCCGCGGTATAGGAGATCTGGTTGATGTCGAAATCGAACGACTTCGGACCGGGCGCGAACGACCTGTCGAACGGCACGTACGTCCACTTCACCTGGCTCTTCGAGAACCCGAGCTTCGCCGCGACCGCGTAGGCGACTGCCGGCTCGAATCCCTTGCCGTTGTCCGGGTCGTTGATCTTCCAGAACGAGCCCTTGGGAGTGCCGCCGGCATACCACGGCGGGTACGCGGGATTGTCGGTCCCGACCGTGAGCGTCCCGGAATGGACGAGGTTCGCGGTCGACGGACCGCAGGCCGCCGCAACCCCGGTCGTGCGGGCGGGTGTGGCGATGGCGAACGACGCCGCAGCGAGAGCCGCCAGCACTGCGACTGCGATTGCGACCCTCCGCACGCCGCCGAGCCTACCCGATGGCAGGCGTCGTCAGTTGCGGCCGGTCTCGGGGCCGCACGTCGAGTCGTCGAGCATGAACCCGTCCCACAGCTCGTTCGCTGCCTGTTGCGCCGCGGCCTGGTCGGGCGACCCGGTCCAGGTGCCGAACCCGTTCCCGTCCCACTCGATCACGGGCGTCACCCCCGGCCCCATCACTGTCACCCGGTACTTCTCACCCGGCGCCGCGGGACGCTGCGCCCGACTCGGGTAACCCGGAGGCGGAACCTGCGGGACGAAGCTGTGGCAGAAGGTGCCACCCGGGCTGTGCACGAGGACCCCAGTTTCGCGCTCCCACCCTGGGCCGTAGGCCGAGTTGAACGTGTCGATGTAAACCGTGCGCGAGTACCGATCCTTCGGCACACCCTTCGGCGTGGCACCGAAACCGTGGACGGGCTGCCCGTCGTAGGTGAGCTGCCCGAAGAGCCCGACCGAGCTTTTCCCGTACGTCCAGTGCACGCCGACGTTCAGTTGGGCGAGCGGTCCTGTCCAGTGCGAGACGTTCAGCTCGAACACGGTCTGATCGGGCGTCCACGGAGCGAACCCGAGCAGGGGAAGCCGTCGCTGCCAGCTCTGGAGCGCCCAGTACGAGCCGTCCGGGGCCTTGCAGGCCGCGACGAAGTCGGCGAGTGCGGGCCCGTCGTAGGGGCGGCAGGCGTTGGCGAAGGTCTTCCAGTAGCTCGGCCTGCGGTACTTGCCCCAGCCGCCTGCGTAGTCGAAGGCGAACCGAGCCTGCGGGAGTCCCGAGGTCGGCGGCAGAGCGTTCACCGCACCCCAGACGAGGACATGGCGCACGGTGCCGTTCGAGCGGGTGTAGGTGACGAGCGCCTCGCCCTTCTTGTTCACCTCGAGCGTCGCGTTCTGGACGTTCGTGTCCGAGAGCCATTGGCTTGCCTCGGCGGGCGCCGCCGCGAAGCAGAGTGCCAGCACCGCGATCCCGACCCCGAAACGCGCCACACGATACGAGTACACGAAATCGCTCGGGAACCGTGTATGCATTTCGTGGGAGCTCGGTCGGGAGCTCCTTCAATATCCTGAGGCGTGCACATCGGCCGCCACGACGTCGCGATCTCGAACCCCGACAAGCTGTTCTTCCCCGGGCCGGGGTTGACGAAGGGCGACGTCGTCTCGTACTACGTCGACCTCGCCGGTTGCGCGCTGCCGCATCTACGCCGCCGGCCTTTCCACATGAAGCGGTTCCCGAACGGGATCGATGCCGACTTCTTCCACCAGAAACGCGTGCCGGCGAAGCATCCCGAGTACGTCGACGAGGTGCCCGTCTCGTTTCCGAGCGGCCATTCGACCGTGTTCGCGGTCGTCGACAACACGGCTGCCCTCGCCTGGGTCGCGAACCTCGGCTGCATCGAGCTCCACACGTGGCACTCGCGCATCCCGGAGCTCGAGAAGCCCGACTACCTCCTGATCGACCTCGATCCGACGAGCGACGGCCAGTGGCCGTACGTGCGGCAGATAGCGCTCGTCGTCCGCGAGGTGATGGACGAGCTCGGTCTCTCCTCGTTCCCGAAGACCTCGGGCGCAACCGGCCTGCACGTGCTGGCGCCGATCAAGCCCGAGCTCCCGTTCCCGGAGGTGCGCCGGTTCGCAAAGGCGCTCGCCGAGGAGGTCGAGCGCCGCGTCGGCGACCAGACCATCGCGACGACGACCTGGCGGGTCGCCGACCGCATCGGCGTGTTCGTCGACTTCGGCCAGAACGCCCGCGACCGGACGATCGCCTGCGCCTACTCGATCCGTCCCGTTCCCGACGCGCGCGTGTCGGCACCGCTTCGCTGGGACGAGGTCGCCGCGGTCGATCCGGCTGAGTTCACGGTCGAGACGATGCGTCAGCGACTCGCCGAGGTGGGCGACCCGATGGAAGGGATGTGGCGGCAAGCGGTCTCGCTCGGGCCGCGGTTCGAGCAGCTCGGGCTCGAGGCCGGCAAGCCTCGGTGATGTTGATGTACATCTACATCACTCGGACATGTCCGGGCAGGCGACGCGATCGGCCCTGTGATGTTGATGTACATCTACATCACTGGGACAAGTCCGGCCGGGACACGTCGGCTCGGGACAAACCGGCTCCAGAACCGCCGAAAAGCGACTCGACCCCGGCGGCCCCGACCGCTCGCGCGGGTCGCAGCTCGCGCCACGTGCAGTCGGTCGGGTCCTTGTCCGGACGCCAGCGGATGAGCTTCGTCCCGTGGCGGAACCTGTTGCCCTGCACCTTGTCGTAGCGCACCTCGACGACGAGCTCGGGACGGACCCGCGACTCCTCGAGCTGACCGGTTCCCCACCGGTTCGGCTCGGACGCGTGCCAGCCGGGATCCTCGACGAGCAAAGGCAGCACCTTCTCGGCGACGTCGGCCCGCGACTTCGCGGCGACGGCGCAGGACCCGACGTAATCGATCCCACCGTCCTCCCGGTAGAGCCCGAGCAGCAGCGTCGCGAGCTCCTCGCGCGATCCCTTCCAGCGCACGCCGAGCACGACGCAGTCCGCCGTCTTGTGCTCCTTGACCTTCACGACACCGTCGCGTGAGCCGGGGAGGTAGGCGAGGCCGACGCGCTTTGCGACGACACCGTCGAGCCCGAGCGACTCGAACCGGTCGAGCCAGCCACGGGCCTCCGCGAGCTCGCGGGTCGAGGGCGAGAGACGGAAACCTTCGGCGGACCGTTCGAGCTCGGCGCGGCGCTCCTCGAGCGGACGCTTCCAGACCGGCTTGCCGGCCCAGACGAGGCAGTCGAACACGACGAGCTCCGCGGGGATCTCCGCGGAGAGCCGCCTGATCCGCGACTCGGCCGGATGGAGACGCATCTGCATCGCGTCGAAATCGAGCGCCCCCTCGCGCACGATCACCACCTCGCCGTCGAGCGCGGAGCGCGGCGGCAGAAGCTTCCCGAGCGGCAGGAGCTCGGGGAAGTACCGCAGCAGCGGCCGCTCGTTTCGCGACCAGAGCCGCAGCTCGCCGTCGAGGTTCTCGAGCACACCGCGGAACCCGTCCCACTTCGGCTCGTACGCCCATTCGGGGCCCTCCGGAAGCTCGCGGACGAGCTCGGCCTCCATGGGCGGAAACGGCAGGTCTGGCGAGGGCATGTCCGAAGGTTAAAGTCATCCGGCCATGGGCCGCGTCGCCATCACCGGAATCGGGATCGTCTCGCCACTCGGCCTCGACGCCGCGAGCACCTGGAAGGCCGCGCTCGCCGGGCAGAGCGGGATCGGCTGGATCACGGCGTTCGACGTGGAGGGACTGCCGGTGCGGATCGCGGGCGAGGTGAAGGACTTCGACCCGGCCGCGGTGGCAGGCCCGAAAGAGGCGCGCAAGCTGGAACGAAACGTGCTCTTCGCACTGTCCGCAGCCCGAGAGGCGCTCGACGACGCGAACCTCGGCGACTTCGATCCCACCCGCGTCGCGGTGATCGTCGGATCCGCCGTCGGCGGGATCACCGGGATCGCCGAGCAGACCGCGATCCTTCGCGAGCGAGGCCCGGGCCGCGTAAGCCCGAGCTTCGTACCGAACATCCTCGTCGACACCGCGTCGGGCCAGATCGCGATCTCGCTCGGGATCAAGGGCCTCAACTCCGCGATCGTCTCCGCCTGTGCGACCGGGTCGCACACGATCGGAGAGGCCGCCGAGCTGATCAAGCGCGGCGCCGCCGACGCCGTGATCGCCGGCGGAACGGAGGCCTGCATCGATCCGCTGATGCTGGCCGGGTTCACGGCGATGCGCGGCCTCGCCGTCGAGGAGGATGACCCGCGGCTCGCCTCCCGCCCGTTCGACGCCACCCGTGCGGGGTTCGTGATGGCCGAGGGAGCGGGAATGGTCGTCGTCGAGGACTACGACCGGGCGAAGGCTCGCGGGGCCGACATCTACGCAGAGGTGCTCGGCTACGGCGGCTCGAACGACGCGCACCATCTGGCGCAGCCCGAGCCCGAGGCCACGGGTGTCGCCGCGATGATGCGGAGCGCGCTCGCACAGGCGGGAGTCGCTCCCGAGCGTGTCGGCTACCTGAACGCCCATGGAACCTCCACCCCGCTCGGCGATCTCGCCGAGACGAAGGCGATCAAGAACGTCTTCGGCGACCATGCCTACAAGCTCGCCGTCTCGTCCACGAAATCGATGACGGGACATGCGTTCGGGGCCGCAGGCGCGATCGAGGCGATCATGTGCATCCTCGCCCTCCGAGACGGCGTGCTGCCGCCCACGATCAACTACCGGACGCCCGACCCCGACTGCGACCTCGACTACGTGCCCAACGAGGCCCGGCACGTCCAGGTCGACGTCGCCCTCTCGAACGCGATGGGCCTCGGCGGCCACAACGGCTGCGTCCTCCTCGGCCGCGCCTAGCCAAGAAGCCCTCACACAATGAAGCCTCGAGTCGCTCGGATACGCCGGACGGCGCGATGCTTCGCCCTCGGTCGCAGAGACAGGCGAGCCATCCCGAGCTTCCTAGGGCTTGCGCCCGGTCACGGCAAGCCCGATCCCGAGCCCGACGAGCGCGACCCCGCCGCCGGCGCCGATCGCCTCGAGCCGGCCCGGCGAGGCCGCGAAGAGCTCGCGCGCCGTTCCGGCCGCAAGCCCCCACAGGCCGTCGCAGACCATCGCGAGCACGACGAACAGAGTCCAAGCTCGAGCATCTGTGCCGGCACCGCGCCGCATGAGGAATCGACGAACTGCGGCAGGATTGCCGCGAAGAAGATCGCCGCCTTCGGGTTCGTGATCCCGACGACGAAACCGTCGCGCAGGATCAGTCGGTCCTTCTTCGGTGGACGTAGACGCCGGCGCAGTTCCCGGCGACCGTAGCGAGCGCGGCGCGGCGGCCGAGCACGACGCC
>DASZLW010000093.1:0-6523 GCA_035552175.1 Gaiellaceae bacterium
CGACAGGCAAGACGCCCGCGATCAGGACGCTGACAGCGCGCGTCAGCGCTGCGGGCAAGGTGAGCCTGTCGTTCGGCGGCAAGAGCGTGAAGTCGCTCCCGGCCGGCGTCTATCGAGTCACGGTGAACGACCGCTCCCGGAAGGTCGGGCTCGTGTTCTGGACACCCGTGAAGCATCGCTTGACCCTGAGCCGTGCCGGGGCCTCGGGCAAGAGCTCCGAGAACGTCCACCTGACGGCCGGCACGTGGTCGTTCGGCGCCACCGGTGGCGCTCGCAAAAGCAGGTTCGTCGTCACCTGAGCCCGCGGCGGCTCGTTCGACTCCTGCCGGCGCGATCTCCGGCGCGGCGCGAGCGCCGCTCGGGTCACGCGAGTTGCAACTTTCCGACGCCGTGATTAAAGTCTCCGACCACTATGGCTGAGAGCTCCGCTCTCGACCGTGGCGCCGCGTGCATCCTGCACGCGGGGATTCAAAGCCAGGAGGAGGAATGGCGAACAGCATCAAGATCAAGGTGAACGGGCTCACGCACGGCGTGAGCGCGAGCCTCGATACGCCTCTCCTGTACGTCCTGCACAACGAGCTCCACCTGCATGGCCCGCGGTTTGGTTGCGGCCTTGCGCAGTGTGGCGCCTGCTCGGTGCTGCTGGACGGCAAGGAGATTCGTTCTTGTGTGACCCCGGTCGCGGCGGTGAGCGGGAAGACGATCACGACGCTCGAGGGGCTGCCGGCCCTGTATGCGGCCCAGCGTGGCACGACGGCTGCGGCTCCGGCGTTGCATCCGTTGCAGCAGGCGTGGATCGATGTTCAGGTGCCGCATTGCGGTTACTGCCAGAACGGGATGATGATCCAGGCTGCCGACTTGCTCGCGACGACGAAGAACCCGTCCGAGGATCAGATCCGCACGGCGATGAACGGGCATCTGTGCCGCTGTGGGACGTATCCGAGAATCCTGACCGCGATCCAGAAGGCCGCGGCCGTCATGGCAAAGGGTGGTGCGTGATGACAGGTCTGTTGCACGAAAAGGAGTTCACACGCTCGTCCTTCGTCAAGGGCGGCGGCGCGCTGATCGTCGGGTTCTCGTTGTTCGGTTCGGCGCTCGCGGGCAAGGCAGGCGCGGCGAATACGCCGAACGTTCAGCCGGACGTGACGCAGGTCGACTCGTGGCTCTCGATCAACGCGGACAACACCGTCTCGATGTATCCGGGCAAGTACGAGTTCGGTCAGGGCACCTGGACGGGATACAGGCAGATCGTCGCCGAGGAGCTCGACGTGCCGGTGACGAGCATCATGATCCCGCTGTGGGATTCCGGGTCGGCGCACCCGTTTCCGAACCTGGGAGCGAACACCGGCAGCAACGGGACCGCGAACGGCGGGCCGCCGCTTCGGCAGGCGGCAGCGGAGGCGCGACGCGCTCTGCTCGGCCTCGCCTCGGCGCAGATGGGCGTCCCGGCTGCCAACCTGACCGTTTCCGACGGCGTCGTCTCCGGCGGCGGCAAGACCGTCAAGTACAGCGACCTGCTCGGCGGAAAGCTCTTCAACACGACAGTCGCGGGCCTGACGGCATCGGCCACCGGCGTCACGGCCGCGAACATCGCTCCCGTGAAGGCCTTCGCCCAGTACAAGGTCGTCGGCACCCGCGTGCCGCGATTCGACATCCCGGATCAGGTGACCGGCAAGGCCACGTACATCCAGAACGTGCGCATCCCGGGCATGTTGCACGGCCGTCCGGTGAGGCCGCGCGGGCAGGCGAACGTGATGGCCCTCGGGCCCGAAGGAGGCCCGTCGAGCTACACGCTCCTCAGCGTCGACGAGAGCTCGATCAGCCACCTCCCGGACGTCCAGATCGTGCGCAAGGGCAACTTCCTCGGGGTCGTCGCGCCGCTCGAGTACAACGCGATCCAGGCAGCCGCGCAGTTGAAGGCGGTCTGGTCGGAGTCGAACACGCTGCCCGGCAGCGGAAACCTGTTCAGCTCCCTGCGGAACACGCCGACGAGAGACGCCGTGATCCTCAGTTACGGCAACGTCGACGCGGCGATCGCGTCGGCGGCGAAGGTGGTGTCGGCGACGTACGAGTTCCCGTTCCAGATGCACGGCCCGATCGGCCCTCCGGCCGCGGTCGCCGACATCCGGCCGACCAGCGGGACGGTCTTTGTCGGCGGGCAGGATTCGTGGGGCTTCCGCGCCGCGGTGGCCCAGGTGACGGGGTTGCCCGCGACGAGCATCCGCATGGTCCACTTCGACCAGTCGAGCACCTTCAATCCCGGCCCGCTGATGTCGATCCCGGCGGATGCGGCGATCATGTCGCAGGCCGTCGGAAAGCCGGTGCGGGTGCAGTGGATGCGCTGGGACGCGCACGGCTATACGCCGTTCGGCCCACCGAACATCGCCGATATCCGCGGCGGGCTCGATGCGAACGGAAAGCTCGTCGCCTACGACTACACGTCGTGGATCGGCAACAGCAGCAACAACCCCGTCGACGGGTCCGTGCAGGTTGCGCTGACCGTGCCCGCAGACCCGACGAGCGGCAGCTCGACGAGGGGTGCGCCCGAGCGGCTTCCGGGCCTCACGATCGCCAACCCCGCGAGTGGGGGAGCGAGAGTCGAGACCTTCAGCACCGGCGACCAGTACTTCCCGAACATCCCCAACCGGCGTGTCACCGGAAAGTCCCTGCCGAGCATCCTGAAAGTCGCCTCGCTGCGCGCTCCGTCATGCATGCAGCCCGCCTGGTGCTCGGAGTCGATGATGGACGAGCTGGCGCACGCCGCGAACACGGATGCGCTCGCGTTCAGGCAGGGACAGACGACCCACTCCGGCTGGTTGAACGTGCTCAACTCCGTCGCCGCGGCGGCGAACTGGAAATCCCGCGTGTCCGCGTCGGTGCTGTCGGATGAGCGTCATGTCACCGGCCGCGGGATCGCGATCGCAGGCGAGAACCACGCCAACGACGACGTCCCGGCCGGGGTCGTGGCCGAGGTTCAGGTCGACCGCAAGACAGGCACGATCGTGGTGCAGCACGTGTACGGCGCGCAGGACTCGGGAACCGTCGTGAATCCGGCCTCCGCGGAGAACCAGATCTCCGGGATGCTCGTCCGGGGCACGAGCCGGGCGTTGCTCGAGGGCGCCACGTTCTCGAAGCAGCGACTCACGGCTCTCGACTGGGTCACCTATCCGATCCTGCGCTTCAAGGACCATCCGAACGTGACGACGATCGTGATCTCGCACTCGGACGAGACCGTGGATACGACGGGATCGCAGGTCGGGTTGGCAGGCCCGCGGTATCGCGGCGTCGGCGAGTCGATCGAGGCCGTCGTCCCGGCCGCGATCGGCAACGCCGTGTTCGATGCGACCGGCGTGCGTTTCCGGCAGATCCCGCTGACGCCCGCCAAGGTCCGTCTCGGGCTCGCAGCGGCCGGCAGGCTCTACAAGGCCTGAGCTTGTCGCGACGAGATCGGGCCCGGCGACGGGCCCGATCTCGCTCGTCCGCCGGCCGCGGGGCCGAGCGGCGGCAGCCCGGCCGCTCGCTAGCCTGGGTGAGTGCCTCCGCTGATCGCCCCCGAGACGTACCTCGCCGACCTGAACGAGGCCCAGCGCGAGGCCGTCGTCACGACCGAGGGCCCGCTCCTCGTGATCGCGGGCGCCGGTTCGGGAAAGACGCGCGTGCTCACCTACCGTGTCGCACACCTGCTCGCGGCAGCGGGGATCCAGCCGAACGAGATCCTCGCGATCACCTTCACGAACAAGGCTGCGTCGGAGATGAGAGAGCGGATCGAGGCCGCCGTCGGGCCGAGGGCGCGCGCGATCTGGATCCTCACCTTCCACGCGGCGTGCGGCCGCATCCTCCGCCGCGAGGCCGAGCGGCTCGGGTACCGCTCGAACTTCACGATCTACGACCAGTCCGACCAGCTCCGCCTCGTCCGCGCGTGCCTCGAGGAGCTCGAGCGCGACCCCAAGCGCTTCACCCCGCGCGGGATCCACGGCCAGATCTCGAACGCGAAGAACCAGTTGATCGGCCCGGACGAGTACGCCGCGCGCGTCGGGAGCTTCTACGACCAGACGGTCGCCGACGTCTACGGGCTCTACCAGCGCAAGCTGTTCGGCCAGAACGCGGTCGACTTCGACGACATGCTGATGCTGACGGTCGAGGTGCTCCAGCGCTTCCCGGAGGCGAAGGAGCGGTGGGCGAAGGCGTTCCGGCATGTGATGGTGGACGAGTACCAGGACACGAACCACGCGCAGTACGTCCTGCTCCAGCTCCTGACAGGTACCCACGGAAATCTGATGGTGGTCGGGGATCCGGATCAATCCGTCTATTCGTTCAGAGGAGCCGACGTCCGCAACATCCTGGAGTTCGAACGCGACTTCCCCGGCACCCGGGTGATTCCGCTCGAGCAGAACTACCGCTCGACGAACGCGATCCTCCACGCCGCGAACGCGGTGATCTCCAACAACCGCGAGCGCAAGGAGAAGAGCCTCTGGTCGGAGCTCGGCGAGGGTGAGCCGGTGCGCGTCGTCGAGACCGAGGACGAGCACGCCGAGGCGCGGTACGTCGCGGCCGAGATCGCCGGCCTCGTCGAGGCGGGTACGAGCCTGCGGGAGATCGCCGTCGTGTACCGCACGAACGCGCAGAGCCGCGTGCTCGAGGACGTGCTCGTCCGGCAGGGCGTCGACTACCAGGTGATCGGCGGGCCGAAGTTCTACGAGCGGGCGGAGATCAAGGACGCGATCGCCTACCTGCAGGCGCTCGACAATCCTTCCGACGGGCTCTCGCTGCGCCGGATCGCGAACAGCCCGCGCCGGGGCGTGGGGGACACGTCGCTCGCGAAGCTCGCCGCGCTCGCCGACGGCTCCCAAATCACGCTGTGGGAGGCGATCGGCCGCGCAGAGGAGGCGGGCCTCGCGACGGCCTCGCTCCGCTCGGTGCAGTCGTGGCGGACACTGATGCAGTCGCTGATGGCGGAGGCCCTGGACGACTCGATCGCGTCCCTCCTCGAGCGCGTGGTCGAGCGGACGGGGTACCGGGAGCATCTGCTCGCGACGCTCCCGAAGTGGGAGGCCGAGGGGAAGATCGAGAACCTCGAGGAGCTCGTCGGGGTCGCGCGCGAGTACGAGGACGGGGCGCAGGAGCCGTCGCTCTCGGCGTTCCTGCAGGAGATCTCGCTGCACGCCGACCAGGACTCGATCCGCGACACGGGCAGCGGCCAGGTGACGCTGATGACGCTGCACAACGCGAAGGGCCTCGAGTACCGCGCCGTCTACATGCTCGGCTGCGAGGAGGGGATCTTCCCGCACTCGCGCTCGCTCGAGGAGAACTCGCTGGAGGAGGAGCGGCGGCTCTGCTACGTCGGGATGACGCGCGCGAAGGAGCGGCTGACGATGCTGCACGCGATGCGCCGGTCGCTCTACGGGCGCACCGATGCGAACCTGCCGTCGCGGTTCCTCGACGAGCTTCCCGAGGAGGGCGTCGAGCGCGACCGGCTCCGGCCCGCGTCGTGGTCGAACTACGGAGCGCAGTCGGGCTACGGGGCGCCGGCGATGCGGCGTCCGGGGGCTCCCGGTGCCGAGGTTCCGTCGCTCTCGACCGGGGACTCGGTGCACTCGGCGGCGCTCGGATCGGGCGTGGTGACAGGGATGGAGCCCGGCGGAGTGGTGAAGGTGCGGTTCGAGGACGGCTCCGAGCGGCGGCTCATGCTCGAGTACGCGCAGCTCGAGAAGGTCTAGGGGTTTTCTAGGCGAAGGCTTCGAGCAGCAGCTCGAGGAAGCGCGCGCGGTTCGCGCCGTGCGCCCACCGGGCGTTCGCGGGCTGCGCGGAGATGGGGCGGAGGTCGACGACGGTGCGGCCGCGGGTGAGCTCGCCCGCGAGCTCGACGTCGACATGCGCGCCGCGTGTCTCGATCACGGAGGGGTCGATCAGGGCGGCGATGCAGAGCGCGTCGTGCACCGGCGCCGAGCGGCCCTGCCCGGTCGGCTGGATCGCCTCGTACCCCTCGATCCGGGTGCGGATGATCGCCGCGGCGGCCGTTCCGGCAGGAGTGCCGAGTGCGGCGAGGCGGTCGCAGTCCGCCTCCGAGACGAGCGCCTCGTGGGTTGCGTCGAGCGGCACGACGGTGAGGTCGCGGATCCCGCGTTTCAGGACGATCCGTGCCGCCTCCGGGTCGGCCCAGATGTTGAACTCGGCCGAAGGGGTCACGTTCGCCCGGACGTGGCTCCCGCCCATGAGCACGAGGCGCGGGATGCGAGCGGCGAGGCCGGGGTCGAGGGTGAGCGCGGTCGCGATGTTCGTCAGCGGTCCGGTGGGGACGAGCACGACGTCGCCGCCCTCGGGGAACGAGTCGATCAGGAACTCGGCAGCGCGCCGGGGCTGGGCGGTCGAGCGCGCGGCGGGGAGGTCGAGGAGATCGCCGTGGATCTTCCGGCTGCGCTCCGCCTGGTCGGAGATCGCAGTCGAGGGAACGAGCGCCCCGGCCGCGCCCGCGAAGACGGGGACCTCGCGCCCGATGTGGTCGAGCACGCGGAGCGAGTTCTCG
>DASZLW010000094.1:0-2449 GCA_035552175.1 Gaiellaceae bacterium
TCGGCAAAACGCGGGATTTGACGTATCCGATTGACTTGGTGAAGGAGAACTTTCCGTACCTGGAGTCATGAGCGAATCGACGTACAGCCTCTTCCAGAAGGGCAAGGCGCATCTGAAGCGCGGCATGCCGGCCCAGGCGACGGTGGCGCTCGAGAAGGCGAAGAAGCGGGAGCCCGACAAGGCCTCGATCCGCGAGGCGCTCGGCATCGCCTACTTCCGCATCCGGCGCTGGGATGCGGCCGAGGCGGAGTTTCGCACGCTGCTCGAGCTCTCACCGGTGAACGACTACGCCCACTATGCGCTCGGCCGCTGCCTCGAGAAGCAGGGGCGAACGCATGAGGCGAATGGGCACTACAAGCTCGCCAGCTCGCTGAAGCCGGATTCGGAGCAATACCGCGCGCGGATCAAGGAGCTGGACTAGGAGAGACGGTCGCCGGTGACGCGGCGGACCTCGTCGAGGGACGAAAGCCCTGCGACCGCGAGCCGTAGCCCGTCCTCGCGCAGCGTCGACATGCCCTCCGCCACGGCTTCGGCGAAGATCTCGTCGGTCGCGTGCCGAACGAGAGCGAGCGCGTCCTCATGCTGTACGAGGTCCTGCCCGTACACGGGCGGATGCGCAGCTCATCGAGACCGGATCGCCAGGTTCCCTCCGCCGCAAGCCGCAGGGGCAGCGGGGTGGGGAGGTCCGCCGGGCTCTCCACGATCCCTTTATCGGACTAAGGTGCACGCGCCATGAGGGCCGTCTGCCAGCGGGTCAGCCGTGCGCGGGTGCGGGTCGCGGGCGAGACGGTGGCCGAGATCGGGCTAGGCCTGTGCGTGCTCGTCGGGGTGGGCCGGGGCGACGGAGGCGAGGAAGCCGCCCGTCTGGCGGGCAAAGTGGCGCGGCTGCGCGTCTTTCCCGACGAGGAGGGGCGGTTCGACCGGAGCCTCCTCGACGCCGCGGGGGCCGCGCTCGTCGTCTCCCAGTTCACCCTCCTGGCGGACACGTCGAGGGGGAACCGGCCGAGCTTCACCGCCGCGGCGCCGCCCGGAGAGGCGGAGCCGGTCTACGAGCAGTTCTGCGAGGAGCTCGAGGCGCTCGGCCTCCCGGTCGGGCGAGGCGTCTTCGGCGCGAAGATGGAGCTCGAGCTCGCGAACGACGGGCCCGTCACGATCGTCCTCGGGTGAGGATCCTCGTCACCGGAGGCGCCGGCTATCTCGGCTCGGAGGTCTGCCGGCAAGCGCTGGAGGCGGGCCACGACGTCGTCGCCACCCAGTTGCGCAGGCCGGCGCCGTACGGACGCCCGCTCGAGCTGGACCTGCGGGACCGCGTCGATTTCGACGAGGTCGACGTGGTGATCCATACCGCGTACGTCCAAGCCGACCCGGAGATGATCGTCCGCAGCACCGGCAACGTCGCCGCTGCGGCTCGTCGATCCGGTGCGCGGCTCATCCATCTCTCGACCGATCTCGTCTTCGGCGGCGAGCACGCGCCATACGCCGAGGGCGACGACCCTCGCCCCGTGTCCGACTATGGCCGTGCAAAGCTCGCGGCGGAGGGCTTCGTCGGCGGCCTCGTCGTCCGCACATCCCTTCTGTACGGCAAGCCAGGCCCGCAGGAAGCACTCGCCGCCCGCGGCGACGTCGCCTTCCACGAGGACGAGATCCGCTGCCCGACGCATGTCGCCGACCTCGCCGCGGCGCTCCTCGAGCTGACGGCCCTCGACGCGACCGGCGTCCTGCACGTCGCCGGCCCCGAGGCGGTCTCCCGGCTCGAGCTTGCGCGCCTGCTCGGGGCGCGCGATCCGCAGGGCGCGCCGACCCCGCCGGGGCGGGCTCGCAACGTCGCGCTCGACTCTTCGCGCGCCGCGTCGCTCCTGACGACGCGGCTGCGCGGAATCCGCGAAATCAAGCCCTGATTGCTACACTTCCGACACCATTTTCACCGGTTTGGCGAAATGGGCCTGCGGGCCCATTTTTTGTGACAGGAGCAGATTTGGCGGACGTGAGACAGAAGGAACGGGAGCTGCAGCGCGAGATCGGCGAGCGCGTCGAGGGACACCTCGACGGCGTCGAGGTGCTCGCGGTCGAGCTGCAGAGCCCGGACCGTTTCACGGTGTACGTCGACCATCCCGAGGGCGTCGACCACGTGCTCTGTGCGCGCGTCACCGACTTGCTGCGCGACTACCTGCGCACGTACGCGATCGACGTCTCTTCGCCCGGGATCGAGCGCCCGCTGCGCAAGCCGGAGCACTTCGCCGGCGTCGTCGGCCGCCGCGTGAAGCTCCGCACGCGCGAGCGCAAGCTCCGCGGCGAGATCGTCTTCGCGGACCAGAGCCGCGTGAAAGTCGACGAGACCGAGATTCCGTACGACGAGATCGTGCGGGCGAACCTGATCGACGGAGAGGGTGTGACATGAGCCAGGAGATCATCGAGGCCGTTCGCGAGATCGAGCGTGACAAGGGCATCG
>DASZLW010000095.1:0-6093 GCA_035552175.1 Gaiellaceae bacterium
CTGCCCGGGGCGGCCTGTTCGAGGGCGACGAGACGGCCAGGACGCCGCCGCCCGGGGCGCCATCGCTACGACGGCCGATGCGCATCCAGCGTCTGCGCGCGTTTAGGCTCGCCCGGCTCTGGAAACCCTCACTTCGTGATCGAGCTCGGATATGCACTTTCGTCCGAAGAGCTCGGCCCGAGGGAGTTGACGGCAAATGCTCGCCGCGCCGAGGAGGCCGGCTTCGAGTTCGCCCTCGTCTCCGACCACTACCACCCGTGGCTCGACGAACAAGGCGAGAGCCCGTTCGTCTGGAGCACCATCGGAGCGATCTCTCAGGCGACCGAGACCCTCACGCTCGGGACCGGCGTCACCTGCCCGCTCGTCCGGATCCACCCGGCGATCGTGGCGCAGGCTGCGGCAACGAGCGCCGCGCTCATGCCGGGCCGTTTCTTCCTCGGGGTCGGTACCGGCGAGAACCTGAACGAGCACATTCTCGGCGACCGTTGGCCGAGTCACGAGGAGCGTGCCGAGATGCTCGAGGAAGCGGTCGGTCTCATCCGGCGACTCTGGGAGGGGGGCCTCGTCAGCCACCGCGGCAAGCATTACAACGTCGACCGGGCGCGGCTCTACACGCTGCCCGAGGAGCCGCCGCCGATCGCGATGGGAGCCGCCGGCCCACACGCTGCGGAGCTCGCCGGCCGGATCGCCGACGCCCTCATCTCGACCACCCCCGACGCCGACCTCGTCGAGACGTTCGAGGAAGCCGGCGGCGGCTCGAAGCCCCGCTATGGGCAGCTCACCGCCTGCTACGCGGACACCGAGGACGAGGCGGTCGAGACCGCCTTCGGCCACTGGAGAAACGCGGGGCTCCAGGGAGACCTCGGCCAGGAGCTCGCCCTCCCGCGGTTCTTCCGGCAGGCCACCCAGACGCTCACGCGCCAGGACGTCGCCGACAAGGTCGTGTGCGGGAGCGATCCCGACCGGTTTCGCGAGGCGATCGACGAGTTCGAGCGCGCAGGCTTCACCCGTGTCTACATCCACCAGATCGGGACGGAACAGGCTCCGTTCGTCGAGTTCGCCGGGCGGGAGCTCCTGCGGGAGACGGCGCGCGTCGGATGAAGCCGAAGGTCGTCGTGATCACGGGCGGCTCCGCCGGTGTCGGGCGTGCGACAGCGCTCCGCTTCGCCCGCCGCGGCGCCGCCGTGGGCCTGGTCGCGCGCGGGCAGGACCGGCTCGAGTACGCGCGCCGGGAGCTCGAAGCGGGCGGGGCCCGGGTCGTCACGGTGTCCGCCGACGTCTCTGACCACGAAGCCGTCGAGGATGCCGCCGCACGCTTCGAGGCAGAGCTCGGACCGATCGACGTGTGGGTGAACAACGCGATGGCGACGGTCTTCGCGCCCCTCTCCAACACCGAGCCCGAGGAGTTCCGCCGCGCGACGGAGGTCACCTACCTCGGCTCCGTGTGGGGGACGATGGCCGCGCTCCGCCGGATGCGCGAGCGCGACCGAGGCGTGATCGTCCAGGTCGGATCGGCCCTCGCCTACCGGGGGATCCCGCTCCAGGCCGCCTACTGCGGTGGCAAGCACGCGCTGCAGGGCTTCCTCGAGTCGCTGCGCACCGAGCTGATGCACGAGCACTCGAAGGTGCGCCTGACGATGGTGCAGCTCCCGGCGCTGAACACCCCGCAGTTCACGTGGAGCCGCGCGAAGATGCCGCACCAGCCCCAGCCGGTTCCGCCGATCTTCCAGCCCGAGGTCGCCGCCGACGCGATCGTCTTCGCCGCGAGGCACCCGAGGCGCGAGGTCATGGTCGGCTGGCCGACCGTGAAGGCGATCCTCGGGAACGCCGTCGCTCCAGGCGTCGCAGACCACTACCTTGCCAGCGAGGGATTCCAGGATCAGCAGACCTCGAAGCCGCTCGACGGCATCCGCCCCGGAAACCTCTTCGAGCCCGTCGCGGGCGATCAGGGCGCGCACGGCCCGTTCGACGCGCAGGCGAAGCCACGTTCCCTGCAGCTGTGGGCGACGAAGAACCGGCGCCCGCTCGGGGTCGCCGGCGTCGCGCTCGCCGCCGCTGCCACCGCTGCTGTCACAGCCGTCACAGGAGGTCACAAGTGAGCCAGCTCGTCTCCGACTTCATCCTCGCCCGCCTGCGCGAGTGGGGGGTCCACCGCATCTACGGCTATCCCGGTGACGGGATCAACGCGATCATCGGGGCGTTCGACCGTGCCGGGAGCGACCCCGAGCTGATCCAGGTGCGCCACGAGGAGATGGCCGCGTTCATGGCCTGCGCCCACGCGAAGTTCACCGGCGAGATCGGCGTGTGCCTCGCGACGTCCGGCCCCGGCGCGATCCACCTGCTGAACGGGCTCTACGACGCGAAGCTCGACCGCGCGCCGGTGCTCGCGATCGTCGGCCAGCAGGCACGCGCCGCGATGGGGGGCGACTACCAGCAGGAGGTCGACCTGACGACGCTCTTCAAGGATGTCGCCGGTGAGTTCGTCCACATGGCGACCGTGCCCGAGCAGATGCGTCACCTGATCGATCGAGCGATCCGGATCGCGCTCTCGCAGAGGTGCGTCACGGCCCTGATCGTCCCGAACGACCTGGCCTCCGAACCGGCCGCCGAGCCCCCGCGCGCCCACGGCACCGTGCACTCCTCGGTCGGGTACTCGGCGCCGGTCGTCGTTCCGTCCGCGCCCGACCTGCAGCGGGCCGCCTCGATCCTGAACGAGGGCGAGAAGGTCGCGATCCTCGTCGGCCAGGGCGCCCTGAACGCAGGCGACGAGGTCGTCGAGGTGGCGGAGAAGCTCGGCGCCGGCGTTGCGAAGGCGCTGCTCGGGCGAGCGGTCGTTCCCGACGATCTGCCGTTCGTCACCGGCTCGATCGGCCTCCTCGGCACCAAGCCGAGCTGGGAGCTCATGAACACCTGCGACACGCTGCTCATGGTCGGCTCGAGCTTCCCGTACTCGGAGTTCCTGCCCGAGGAAGGACAGGCGCGCGGCGTCCAGATCGACCTCGATGCACGGCGGATCGGAATCCGCTACCCGATGGAGATGCACTTGATCGGCGACTCGAAGGAGACGCTCCGGGCGTTGCTCCCGCTCCTCGAGCGGAAGGAGGATCGCTCGTTCCAGGAGCACATCGCAGCCGAGGTCGAGGAGTGGTGGGAGCTGATGGAGGCCCGGGCCCACGACGACGCCGACCCGATCAACCCCCAGCGGGTCTTCTGGGAGCTGTCGCAGCGCCTTCCGGACCGATGCATCCTGAGCGCCGACTCGGGGTCGTCCGCGAACTGGTTCGCCCGCGATCTCAAGCTTCGCAAGGGCATGACGGCCTCGCTCTCCGGGACGCTCGCGACGATGGGGCCGGGGGTGCCGTACGCGATCGCCGCCAAGTTCGCTCATCCCGACCGGCCGTCGATCGCGCTCGTCGGTGACGGCGCGATGCAGATGAACGGGCTCGCCGAGCTGATCACGGTCTCGAAGTACTGGAAGACGTGGCTCGACCCGCGCCTGATCGTCCTGGTGCTCAACAACCAGGACCTCAATCAGGTCACCTGGGAGCAGCGGGCGATGGAGGGCGATCCGCGGTACGAGGCGAGTCAGTCGATCCCCGACTTCCCGTATGCCCGCTACGCCGAGCTGATCGGGCTGCGCGGCATCCGCGTGGACAATCCCGACCTCGTCGGCGAAGCGTGGGACGAGGCGCTTGCCGCCGATCGTCCGGTGGTGCTCGAGGCAGTCGTCGATCCCGAGGTGCCGCCGCTTCCGCCGCACATCACGTTCGAGCAGGCCAAGCACTTCGCCCAGGCCGCCGTGCGCGGCGATCCCGAGCGCGGCGCGATGATCCGCCAGTCGCTCCGGCAGATGCTCGACACCGTGAGGCCGGGCCGATGACGAGAACGAGCCGATGATCGAGTCCGGCATCGGCCTCGTGGCCGGCGCGCCGATCGAGGAGATCCTCGCGTGCGCCTACACGATCCCGACCGACGGGCACGAATCCGACGGGACGCTCGAATGGGACGCGACAACGATCGTCGTCGTGGAGATCGAGGCAGCCGGTGAGACGGGAATCGGCTGGACGTACGGGCCGGCCGCGGTCGCGCACCTGATCGACGAGCTGCTCGCGCCGGCGGTCTCGGGCTCCGGCGCGTACGAGATCGGCGGAGCCCACCTCGCGATGCGTCACGCGCTCCGCAACGCGGGCGTCGCGGGCACGGGCTCGATGGCGATCTCTGCCGTCGACGTCGCACTCTGGGATCTCAAGGCCCGCCTGCTCGGTGTCTCCGTCGCCGCGCTCCTGCCTCAGGCCCATCGCGAGGTGCCGATCTACGGCAGCGGAGGGTTCTGCTCCTACCCGATCGGGCGGCTCGTCGAGCAGCTCGAGGAATGGGTCGAAAGCGGGATCCCGCGCGTGAAGATGAAGGTCGGCCGGGACCCCGACTCGGACGTCCTGCGCGTCCTCGCCGCGCGCCGCGCGATCGGAGACGCGGCGGACCTGTACGTCGACGCGAACGGCGCCTTCACGACCAAGCAGGCACTGCGGTTCGCAGACGACTACGCCGAGCTCGGAGTGAGCTGGTTCGAGGAGCCGGTGAGCTCGCTCGACGTCGACGGCCTCTGCCTGCTCCGGGACCGCGCGCCCGCCGGGATGGACATCGCCGCCGGCGAGTATGCGGCGACGCTAGGGGACTTCGTCGAGCTTGCGAAGTGCGTCGACTGCCTGCAGGCCGACGTCACCCGCTGCGGCGGGATCACGGGCCTGCTGGCCGCGGCGTCGATCGCCGAGGCGAACGAGCTCGACCTGTCCGGGCACACCGCGCCCACGATCCACGCGCACGCCCTCTGTGCGGTTCCGAAGCTGCGGCACCTGGAGTGGTTCCACGACCATGTGCGGATCGAGCAGATGCTCTTCGACGGCTTCCTCGAGCCGACCGGCGGCGTCGTGAAGCCCGATCTCTCGCGCCCGGGCCTCGGCGTCGAGTTCAAGCGCGCCGACGCCCGGCGGTACGCCGACTGATGCCTCCCGTGGCACCGACCGTCGATGCTCCGGCGCTCGAAGCGCAGCTCCGGGAGGCGATCTCGGGCGAGGTTCGCTTCTCGGCCGGCGACCGCGCGCTCTACGCCTCGACCGGATCCAACTACCGCCAGGTGCCGATCGGCGTCGTGATCCCGCGGAGCAAGGACGACGTGGTCGCAGCAGTGGCGCTCGCGAGGCAGCACGGCGCCCCGATCCTCGGACGCGGAGGCGGCACGAGCCTCGCGGGGCAGTGCGTCAACATCGCCCTCGTGATCGACTTCTCGAAATACCTGCACCGCGTGCTCGAGATCGACCCCGAGCGCAAGCTCGCGCGCGTCCAGCCGGGCCTGATCCTCGACGACCTCCGCGACCAGGCCGAGCAGCATCACCTCACCTTCGGGCCCGACCCTTCGACGCACGATCACTGCACCCTCGGGGGGATGATCGGCAACAACTCCTGCGGCGTCCGGTCGGTGATGGCGCAGTTCTACGGCCCGGGCCCCCGCACCTCCGACAACGTCGCCGGGCTCGAGGTGGTCACCTATCGCGGCGAACGCCTGACGATCGGGCCCGGGGGCGAAGGCGTGCCCGACCAGATCGCAGGTCAGCTCCGCGCGCTCACAGACCGCTACGGAGACCTGATCCGCGAGCGGTACCCGAAGATCCCGCGGCGCGTCTCGGGCTACAACCTCGACGATCTCCTGCCCGAGAACGGCTTCGACGTGGCGAAGGCGCTTGCGGGAACCGAGAGCACCTGCGTGACGATCCTCGAGGCGACGATGCACCTGATCGACAGCCCGCCGTGCCGATCGCTCGTCGTCGCGGGGTTCGTCGATGCCCCCACCGCCGCGGACCACGTCATGCAGGTCCTCGAGCACCGGCCTCTCGGCCTCGAGGGCGTCGACGACAAGCTGATCGAGGACATGACGATCCTCGGCATGCACAAGCACGACCTCTCCAAGCTGCCCGCGGGCTCGAGCTTCCTCGTGATCGAGACCGGGGGAGAGACCAAGGAAGAGGCAGACGAGAAGGGCCGCGCGATCATCGAGACCCTCGAACGCTCGAGCGAGACCCGTGGGACGAAGCTCTA
>DASZLW010000096.1:0-20807 GCA_035552175.1 Gaiellaceae bacterium
CGCGATCGAGGTGCGGTGGAACGGCAGGACGCCGCGAAGGTCGGAGACGATCACGTCCACCTTCCCGGCGGGGGCGATATCCGCCGAGAGCGCCTGGAAGAACTCGATCCGCGAGCCGTAGCCGTTCGCGGCCGCGATCTCCTCTGCGAGTCCGATCACCTCGTCCGGTTCGACGGCGATCACGTGCTTCGCGCCGAGGTGGCAGGCGATCAGGGCAAAGATCCCCGTCCCGGTTCCGATGTCGAGCACTGTGTCTCCAGGCCGCACCGTCAGCGCGAGGGCGCGTGCATGGGCGTCGATCCGCGCCTCGTCGTCGACCATCGAGCCGTAGGCGTGGACGTCGTACCCGCTCATCGGCTCATCGGCTCATCGCGAACCGGCGTGGCGGCGCTGTCGTGCACGGCGGGTAGCCTCGCAAATCTCGGCGGCGAAATTTGGGCCCGCGTCAGGCCGCCGAAGCTTGCTATGGTCCCGCGCGTACATGAGCGCGGTCCGGTGGCGTAGTTCGCGCCTCCTCTGCCCGTTCTTGACTTAGGCAGAAGGAGGTGTTTTTGCATGGCAACTGGAACCGTGAAGTGGTTCAACGACGCTAAGGGCTTCGGGTTCATCACCCCGAGCGACGGCGGCAAGGATGTTTTCGTTCACTTCAGCGCGATCTCGGGTGAGGGCTTCAAGTCGCTCGCCGAGGGCGCGAACGTCGAGTTCGAGACCGAAGAGGGCCCGAAGGGTCCGCAGGCTCGGAACGTCAGCGTGCTCTAGCGACGCGCGCCTTCGGGCGCGTTCGCCTCTTTTTCTCCGGGTCCGTCCTGCAAGGGGCGGGCTCGGCCTTTCTCCGAAGCGGCGCTTCCGGCGCGGGCGCTCGAGCTTGGGCCGGCTCCGAGGGTTCAAAAACCGGTGTCTGACACCTGGTTGAGACGCCGGAACCCCCATCAACGCAAGGGTTGCGGTTCACCCCGCCGGCGCAGTCGTCGTCGTCTGGCACGGTTTCCACACCCGGCCCTTCTGGGCACCTGTGAGCGCTCCCGAGGGCCGCGAAAACCGGTGTCTGACACCAGGTTCTTGCGCTCGAACCCTGATAAACGCAGGGAATCTGGAGACCTATGATCGGAGGTCAGGCGGTCGTCTGGCACCGATTCGCTAACGCAACGCCACCGTCACCGGGAAGGGCTTCCATTGGCCAGAGGAGCCTCGTACGAGGTGGCCGGCTCCGCCGCGTTCTCGGGAGCCCGCCATCAGGGGGGATCGCATGGGGCCAGGCCGGAGAAACTACGATGGGTGGATGACCGCGACGGACAAGGAGAGCTCCGAGATGGAGCGAGTCGCCGCGGCGCGCGATCGGTACGTGGCGCGGGGGGTCGCGACTCCGCCCCTCGTCGTCTCGCGTGCCCAGGGCTCCGCGATCTGGGATGCGGACGGGCGCGAGTACCTCGACTTCGCCGGGGGCATCGGCTGCGTCAACCTCGGCCACGGGCATCCGGCGATCCTCGCTGCCGTCCACGCCCAGGTCGACGCCTATCTGCACCAGTGCTTCATGGTCGGAACCTACGAGCCGTACGTGGAGGTCTGCCGGCGCCTCGGTGAGATCTCTCCCGCCCGCGGCGCCGATCAGAAGTCGATCCTCCTGAACTCGGGCGCCGAGGCGATCGAAAACGCCGTCAAGATCGCGCGCCACGCAACAGGGAGGCCAGCCGTGATTGTCTTCGAACGGGGCTTCCATGGCCGAACCCTGCTGACGCTGACGATGACCGAGAAGGTCGTCTACAAGGCGGGCTTCGGCCCGTTTGCCCCCGAGGTGTACCGGGTTCCGGCCCCGTACCCGTACCGCGGGACGACGAGCGACGATTCGATCGCAGCGCTCGAGCGGCTGTTCAAGGCCGACGTCGACCCCTCATCCGTCGCCTGCGCCGTGCTCGAGCCCGTGCAGGGCGAAGGCGGCTTCATCCCGATGCCCGCCGACTTCCCCGCACGGCTCCGGAAGCTGCTCGACACGCACGGGATCCTCTACGTCGACGACGAGGTGCAGTCCGGCGCGGGGCGCACGGGGGAGCTCTGGGCGATCGAGCACTACGGCGTCGAGCCCGATCTCGTCGTCGGTGGCAAGTCGCTCGGCGGAGGCCTCCCGCTCGCATCGGTCACCGGTCGCGCGGAGCTGATGGACTCGCCGGCTCCCGGCGGTCTCGGCGGCACCTTCGGCGGCAACCCGGCGGCCTGCGCGGCGGCCAACGCGACGCTCGAGTTGCTCCCCGAGCTCCTGCCTCGCGCCCGCGAGATCGGCACCACCGTGAGGGCCCGCCTCGAGCGCATCGCCCCCGACGGGGCCGACGTCCGCGGGCTCGGCCCGATGCTCGCACTCGAGTTCGCCGAGCAGACTCCGGCGCGCGCCTCCGCCGTGCTGGCGGCCGCCCGCGAGGAGGGGCTGATCATCCTCACCTGCGGTCTCTACGGGAACGTGATCCGGCTGCACGTGCCCTTCGTGATCGGAGACGACGACCTCGAGCGCGGGCTCGCGATCCTGGAACGAGCCGTTGACCGAACGAGCAACGGTTTCTAGCAACACCGTCCTTCGCAGCACGGGTCCCGTAGCCGCCCTGTCGTGAACGCCTGAGACGCGAGTCCGGGTCTTTGCGAACGTGGAGATCGCGTGGCCGGCCGGGCTGTTGCACGGGCGATCGCGGTCTGGGATGATCGCCGGGGGAAGACAAGCAACAGTCGTCGGAGGAGGAACGGATGAAACGTCTACCGGTGCTCTCGGTGCTGTGCGCGGCCGTCGGCCTCGTTCTCGTATGGAGTGCGACGACGTCGGCGCAGCCGGCGTCCAGACAGGTATCCGCCGCCGGGGCGGCCGGAAGCCAGACGTTCACGGTCAACGTCGACGGGCGGAACGCCGCGAACGAGTCGTTCCTCGCCTACTTCCCACGGTCGACCACGATCCATCCGGGCGACACTGTCGTCTTCCACTACGTCGGCGTCGGCGAGCCGCACACCGTCACGTTCGGGACGTTGGCGGACAGTGCAATCAAGGCATTCGCTTCGCTGACGCCCAAGGAGCTGCAGGCGCAGACGCCGCCGAAGTCGTTCCTTGCCGTCGACTCGCTCCTCCCCAACCTGTTTCCGCAGGGGCCCGGCGACGTCGTCCAGTCGGCCGCCAATCCCTGTTACATGGCGAGCGGCACTCCCGGAGCGGCGTTGTGCCCGGCGAGCCAGCACGAGCAGCCAGCCTTCGACGGGACACAGTCGTACTACAACAGCGGATGGCTGGACTCGGGGCAGAAGTGGACGATGCACCTCTCGAGCTCGACCTCGCCCGGTACCTACCGCTTCTTCTGCCTGCTCCATCGTGAGGACATGGCCGGCAAGATCGACGTGGCCCCTTCGAGCAAGACGATCATGAGCCCGGCCGCGCAGTTCGCACTGGGCCAGAAGCAGCTCGCGAGCGCTGAGAAGCCGCTCGCCGGGCCGGACGCCGCGCTCGTCCGCGGTAAGGCGCCCGTGCCGAACGTCACGCTCCCCGGCACGAACCCGGTGCTCGCCGGATCGGGCGCGCAGAACAGCTCCGGCTCAATCGATCAGTTCGGGCCGAAGGCCGTTCACATCCCGGTAGGCGGCACCGTCACGTGGTGGATGATCGGCCCGCACACGGTGACGTTCAACTCCGACAAGAGCGACGACGACATCCGCGCGACGGCGCCGGACGGCACTGTCCACTTCAACACGAAGGCGCTTCTGCCGGCGAACAGCCCTGGCGAGCCGACTCCCGGGAAGCCGGCGTTCACGAGCGGGATCCATTTCAAGCTCGTCGCCTCGAAGGTCTGGAACGGCGTCGGGTTCCTCAACTCCGGCATCTTCTCGAACTCGTTCGGGCCGCCCGTGATCGAGGGCTACAGCATCAAGTTCACCCGGGCCGGCACCTATCACTACATCTGCACGGTGCACGACCGCATGAAGGGCACCGTCGTCGTGGGCGGATAGGCGGTCTTTGGTCACGGGCGCGGCTCGCAGTAGAGTCGCGCCCATGACATCCAACACCGAATCCAGGCGGATCTCCGTCGGCGGCGAGTGGCGGGACGCCGTGAGCGGCGAGACGATGGACGTGATCAATCCGGCGACCGAGGAGACGATCGCCGTCGTCCCGCGCTGCGGCGCCGCGGACGTCGACGCAGCGGTCGCGGCCGCGAAAGCCGCGCTCCCCGCCTGGCTCGACTCGACGCCGGGGGAGCGCTCCGAGCTCCTGCTCCGCCTCGCAGGCGTGATCGAGGAAAACGCCGGCGAGCTCGCCGCGGTCGAGTCCGAGAACGTCGGGAAACCCCTCGCATACGCGCGGGACGAGATGTCGATCATGGCCGACCATATGCGCTTCTTCGCCGGTGCCGCGCGGCTCCTCGAGGGTAAGGCAGCCGGCGAGTACGCGCGCGGCTACACCTCGATTATCCGGCGGGAGGCGCTCGGGGTCGTCGGCGGGATCGCGCCGTGGAACTACCCGCTGATGATGGCGGTCTGGAAGCTTGGTCCCGCGCTCGCGGCCGGGAACACGCAGGTGCTGAAGCCCTCCGAGCAGACGCCGCTCTCGCTGCTCCGGTTCGCCGAGCTCGCGGAGGGCATCCTGCCGGAGGGTGTGCTGAACGTCGTGACGGGCGACGGCGTGCCGGTCGGCGAGCGGATCGTCACGCATCCGGACGTGCGGCTGGTGTCGCTCACCGGTGACGTCGAGACCGGCAAGACGATCGCGCGCACGGCGGCGGACACGCTGAAGCGCGTTCATCTCGAGCTCGGCGGGAAGGCTCCGGTGATCGTCTTCGACGACGCCGACCCGGCCGCGGTCGCCGCGGGAATCAAGATCGCCGGCTACTGGAACTCGGGGCAGGACTGCACCGCGGCCTCGCGGGTGATCGCCGGGCCGAAGATCCACGACCGACTACTCGAGGAACTCGTCCCGGCGGTCGAGTCGCTCGCCGTCGGCGATCCCGCCGGTGGCGCCGAGATCGAGGTGGGGCCGGTGATCTCGAAGTCGCAGCAGGAGCGCGTGCTCGGATTCCTCGATCGGGCCACGGGCGCATCGATACTCACCGGGGGCGGCTCGCCCTCGGCGCGTGGCTTCTTCGTCTCGCCCACGATCGTGGCCGGTGTCGCGCAGACAGACGAGATCGTCCAGCGCGAGGTGTTCGGACCGGTCGTCACGGTGCAGCAGTTCGCGGACGAGGCGGAGGCGCTCGCCTGGGCGAACGACGTTCCCTACGGCCTCGCCGCATCGGTCTGGACGCGCGATGTCGGCCGCGCGATGCGCGCTGCACGCGCACTCCAGTTCGGGACGGTCTGGATCAACGATCACATCCCGCTCGTCTCGGAGATGCCGCACGGCGGCTACAAGCAATCCGGTTACGGGAAGGATCTGTCCATGTACTCGCTCGAGGACTACACGCAGATCAAGCACGTCATGGCCAGCCTGAGCTGAGCCGGAGCATGGCGCGGGCCCTGATCTTCGACCTCGACGGCACGCTCGTCGACACGGTGTACGCGCACGTCTTCGCGTGGCAACGGGCGCTCGCCGACGAGGGGATGCCGATCGACGGCTGGCGGATCCATCGGCGGATCGGGATGAGTGGCGGACTCTTCACGAGGGCCGTCGCACGCGAGGTGGGGCGCGAGCTCTCGGACGAGGAGACGCGGGCGATCCAGGCGCGGCACTCGCGCCTGTACGAGGAGCTGCTGCCGGAGCGTCGGCCACTTCCCGGAGCGGTCGAGCTGCTCGCCGACCTGCGTGCTCGAGGAGTCGTGCACGGAATCGCGACCTCCGGACACCGGCCGGAGATCGACAAGTCGCTCGAGGCGCTCGGGATCCCGGACGGCATGGTGGTGATCGAACGAGGGAACGTCGCCCGGGCCAAGCCGGAGCCGGATCTCTTCCTTGCGTGCGCGGCGGCACTCCGCGTCGATCCGGACGATTGTTACGTCGTCGGCGACGCGGTCTGGGATCTGCTCGCGGCGCGACGGGCGAAGATGCTGAGCGTCGGCCTCCTGAGCGGCGGCTACGGGGCAGACGAGCTCATCACGGCCGGAGCATTCCGCGTGTACAGCGACGCGGCCGAGCTGCACGCCTCGCTTGACGAGCTCGGCATCGACGCCTGAGCCCGAAGCCGTCCTCTCCAACCGCCGGAACGCCCGAGGCTCGGGCTGCCCCCAAAGGCCGAAAAACCGGTGTCTGACACCTGGTTGAAACGCTGGGAATGCCGACCAACGCAGGGGTTGCGGGTCGTCCGGTGCACCTCGATGGAAGTCGTCTGGCACTGTTTCCACACCTGGCGTTTTGGGCCATACCCGAGCGCGCTCGCGGGTCGAGAATCCGGTGTCTGACACCAGATTCAAGCGCGCGAACCCTGATCGACGCTGGGATTCGAGGCGCCGTTGCTTGTCGCCTCGTCGTCGTCTGGCACCTTCGTCGTCGGCAGAACCGAAAGGTCGCTCTTTGCGTGGAATGACGTCCGCCCGGGAATCGTGAGTTGTCAAAACTGACTACAATAGGTCCATGCCTCGCGATCGCCGGATCTTCGAAACCGGGCACATCTACCACCTGACGCCGACCGGGAACGACGAGCGCGACGTTTTCACCGACGACACCGATCGCGCGAACTTCCTCGGCCGCGTTGCCACCGTCATGCCGCGCCACGAGATCGACGTGCTCGGCTACTGCCTCATGAGCAACCACGTGCATCTCCTCGTCGTCGTCCGGGGCCCGGGCGAGGCGCTCTCGGCCGCCATGCAGATCCTTCTCGGAAGCTACGCCCGCTGGTGGAACAAGAACCAGGCACGCAGCGGCCACCTGTTCGAGGCTCGGTTCTGGGACGAGCCCGTGACTACCGACCGCCACCTACTCGCCGCAGCCCGCTACATCGACCTCAACCCGGTGGCCGCCCGCCTCCACGCCGCACCCGAGGAGTACGAATGGAGCAGCTACCGGGCGCACGTCGGCACCGGCCATCCGCCCGCGTTCCTCGCGAACAGCAGGTTTCTACGGCTCGTCGGAAGGACGCCCGACCACGCGAGATCCGCTTACGAGGAGTTCGTCCGCGATCGTCTCGCCGGCCCCGAGTGGCCGCCGCCACGGAAGAAGAGACGCAGGTGACCTCGGCTCACGGCACCCCAGCTCCCCAGCTCACGGCACCCCAGCGCCCCGGCTCACGGCGCCTTCGGCTCGGGCCGCCCCCGGGGCCTCACGCTCGTCGGGCCGCTCGGTCTCGTCCGCGAGCCAGGCCAGCACCTCGGCGACATCGCCCTCGACGGCGCGCTGACGCCGGGCGCCGTTCTCGGCCACGAGCGGCCACGCGAGCGCGAGCTCCTCGGCGCAGCCGAGGCTACGGGCGACGGGCTCGAGCTCGAAGAGGAGCCTCCCGAGCCGCTCGCGCGTCGGCTCGACAACGCCCGTCTCCGGATCGGCGAGCCGCCCGTCGACGCCGTCACGCAAGGCGAGCCAGCGGTTCTCGTTGAGCACATGCGTCTCGTGAACGACGAGCTCCTCTCCGGCTCGATGGCGATTTCCGAGCGCGACGACGAGCGACTGGCAGAGCGCCGCGATCGCAGTCGACGCCGCCACCGAGGTCTGGCTGTCCGCGACGCGGAACTCGACCGTTCCGTACTCGGGTCGCGGGCGCAGATCCCACCAGAGATAGGTCAGATCGGCGAAGAGCCCCGCACTCGACCCCCAGGCGACGAATCGCGCCAGGTCACGCCACGAGGCGAACGCGGGCGGGATCCCGGCGCGCGGAAGCTCCTCGGTCAGCTTCAGCCGTGCGGACGCGAGGCCCGAGTCGGAGCCGTCGACGAAGGGCGAGTTCGCCCCAAGCGCCGCGATCTCCGGGAGGTACGAACGTGCTGCGTTGTAGACCGCGAGCGCCTCGTCCGGATCGCTGACGCCGACGTGGACGTGCAACCCGCACGTCATCCCGCGCCGCACGGCCCAGGGGTAGTCGCGCTCGATGTCGCGATACCTCGGCCGGTCGGTCACGCCGGCCGCGGCTGTCGCGGCCGGATGCGCACCGGCTCCGATCGCCCTCACCTCCCCGTCCGCAACCTCGAAGAGCCGGGCGCGAGCAGCCGCGAGCTCGCGGCGAAGGTCCGAGACGGTGACGCAGACGGGCATCACCAGCTCGATCTGCGCGTCACGCAGCTCAGCCGAGAACCGACGATCCCCGAGCTTCTCCAGCAGCCCCGCTGCCTCGCAGGCCGGCTCGAGCGACTCCGGCCGGACGAGGATCAGCTCCTCCTCCAGGCCGACGGTGGGGACGAACCCCCGCGAGAAGCCGAGCTCGTACTGTCGTTCGAGCAGCGACTCGAGCTGGTCTGGCTCGTCGGCGTCGCGAAGACCGGAGATCGAGGTAGCCCTGACGTACTGCGCGATCTGACTCATAGAAGCCCCCCAAATCGTTCTGGAGCTACGTATGAGACCAGCAGCGCTTGAGACGGGAGTAAGAAAGAGGTGTCGATCTCCTGACGGTCCGGTGTCGCGCCTCGACGATCCCCGTCGCGCCCGACGAGCTCGAGCGCTCGCCTGACGCGAACCGGCACGGACGAGAGGCTCCCGTCTGAAAGGATCCGGCCGTGCTGGGGCTCGTCGTGATCCTTGCGGCACTCGCGTCGTCGTTGCTTGCGAGCCTCGCGCTGCGCCTTCCGAGCCTCGTCGCGACGCTCCTTGCCTCCTACGTCGCGCTTGTCGGGAACCTCACCCTCGTCACCCTCGTCCTGTCACCGTTTCGTGAGGTGAATCGCTCGGCCCTGTTCCTCGCAGAGACCGTTCTCGTGGCCGGAGCGGTGGTCTCCTGGTGGCTCAGAGGACGTCCGGGGCCGCCGCTCGCCGCCGCGCGAGCCGCTGCCCGAGAGATCGCCGGCGACCGCGTCACCCTCGTCTTCGTCGGCGCGATCGCCGTCCTCCTCGGCTACGAGCTCGTGCTCGCGCTGAGCGTTCCGCCGAACAACTGGGACGCGGTCTCCTATCACCTCGCCCGCGTCGCTGCCTGGTACCACCACGGCGGCATCTACTGGGTGCAGAACGCGCCGACCGATCGGATCAACGAGTTCCAGCCGGTCGCCGAGCAGCAGATCTACTTCCTCTTCGCGGCGACGCGAAGCACGCTCCTCTACGCCCTCCCGCAGTACGTCGCCGAGCTCGCGATCCTGACCGCGATCTACGGCGCCGCGCGGCGCCTCGGCCACGGCGCACGCGCCTCGGCCGCCGCCGCCTGCCTGTTCGCGACCTTCGGGATCGTGGCCTACGAGTCGTCGACCGCGCAGAACGATCTCGTCGCGGCTGCCCTTCCCGCCGCGGCCGTGTGCCTCCTGCTCTCGGGAGGAGGGCTCGAGGTGGTCTTGGCCGGCGCAGCCGCGGGGGTCGGGTTGGGGGTGAAGCTGACAACCGCCCTCGTCTGGCCGGTCCTCGTCGCGCTTGCGCTCCTGCGTGGACGGCGCGCCGCCCTGAAGGCCGCAGCCGGAGCCCTCGCGGGATTCGCGGCGATCGCCGACTGGGGGTTCGTGCTCAATCTCGCGCATACCGGGCACGTCCTCGGTCACGGCGGGGGCCGCGTGCAGGACATGACGACGCCCGGTTATCCCCGCTCGGTTGTGACGCTCCTTTCCGTGCTGTACGAGACGATGGATCTCTCGGTGCTCTGGCCGGTGCCGATCGCGATCCTGGCAGCGGCCGGAGTGCTTGCCGGCGCGGCGATCGGGGTGAGGGCGCTCCGGTCTGCCGGGACGTCCCCCGCCGCGGCCGCTGCCGCACGAGTCGCGGTGCCGTTCCTCTCGCCCGCCCTCGTGATCATCGGTGCGGCGTTCCTCGCAGTCGCGACCCGTGCGCTCGGCTACCCGCTCCGCGGGCCCGGAGGGAGTTACAGCCGCTTGGGCTTCTTCGGCGGGCTCAACAATGCGGCGGACGAGAGTGCCTCGGCGTTCGGCCCCGTCGGCGGTGTCGTGCTTCTCGCCGTCCCGATGTGCATCGTCGTCGCGGCGATCGTGCGGAAGATCGATCGGCGGCAACTCGCGCTCGCTGCAGCCCTTCCGACCTTCCTCGTCCTCCTCGCCCTCGTGAGCAAACCGAACCCGTGGCTTGCGCGGTTTCTCCTGATTCCGGCAGCGCTGACGGCGCCTCTGCTGGCGGGGCTCTTCCGCGGCCGTGCAACCACCTTCGCCTACCTCGTCGTCGGCGTCGCCGTGATCGCCCTGGGAATCACGCGACTCGACACCAAGCGGCTCTTCAGCTCCTACGGCGCCCCGTGGGATCTGACCCAGACCGCGGCGATCGCGGAGGCCGATCAGGTTCCCGCCTCCCGGGCGCTCGCCGGCTACGACGCGGCGGTGCCGGCGAACGCCGCGGTCGGAGCCGTGCTCTCCGACGGCGACCCCTCGTTTCTCCTCGGCGGCGAGGACATGGAGCGAACCGTGGTGTACCTCCCGCTCGACGGCGTGGCTCGAGCCGCCGCCGGTTCGGCGCTCCGGTACGTCGTGATCGCCGACCAACCCCCCGAACGCCCTGCCGCGGCGGCGCTGGCACGGGCGGGTTGGACGGTGCGCGAGCTTCCAGGGAAGTACTGGCTGCTCGCGGTCGCGCAGTCCGGTTAGGCTGCCGCTTCGCAATGCGGGATCTCAGGCAGCTCGCGCAGGATCACCTCTGGCTCCACTTCACCCGCATGGCCGAGGCAGGCGGTGGGCGCTACGAGGCGCCGATCATCGTCCGTGGCGAGGGCTGCTACCTCGAGGACGACAAGGGCAACCGCTACCTCGACGCGCTCGCCGGTCTCTTCGCCGTCCAGATCGGCTACAGCTACGGCGACGAGATCGGCCGTGCCGCGCACGAGCAGATGCGGGAGCTGCCGTTCTACACCAACTGGTCATACGCGCATCCGCGCGCGATCGAGCTCGCCGCCGAGGTCGCGAGCCTCGCTCCCGGCGACCTGAATCGCGTCTTCTTCGTCTCGGGCGGCTCCGAGGCCGTCGAATCGGCCTGGAAGCTCGCCCGCTCCTACCACGCTGCCCGCGGCGAGCGGCGCTGGAAGGCGGTCTCCCGCCGCCTCGCCTACCACGGCACGACGCTCGGAGCGCTCTCGATCAACGGGGTCCCGGCGCTCCGCACGCCGTACGAGCCGCTCGTCCCGGACGTCGTCCACGTCCGCAACACGAACCGCTATCACCGGCCCGAGACGGAGACCGAGGAGGAGTTCACCGCGTTCCTGCTCGACGATCTCGACGGCGCGATCCAGCAGGCCGGCCCGGAGACGGTCGCGCTCGTGATCATGGAGCCGGTCCAGAACTCGGGTGGTGCCTTCACACCCCCAGCCGGCTACTTCCGGGGCGTGCGCGAGATCTGCGACCGCTACGGGATCCTGCTCGCGGCGGACGAGGTGATCACGGGGTTCGGTCGCCTCGGCGACTGGTTCGGGTCGGCGAGGTACGACATCCGGCCCGACCTGATCACCTCGGCGAAGGGCCTCAGCTCCGCCTACGGCGCGATCGGCGCGGTCGTCGCAACCGACGCGGTCGCGGAGCCGTTCCTCCAGGAAGGGCAGACGTTCCCCCACGGGATCACCTTCGGCGGCCATCCCGTGCAGGCAGCGATCGCGCTCGCGAACATCGAGGTGATGCGCCGCGAGCGGATCGTCGAGCACGTCGCGGCGAACGAGCAGACGTTCCACGACACGCTGGCGCCGCTCCTCGATCTTCCCATCTGCGGCGACCTTCGCGGTGCCGGGTACTTCTGGGCGATCGAGCTCGTGAAGGACAAGGAGACGCGCGAGACGTTCAGCGCCGAGGAGAGCGAGAGCCTGCTACGCGGGTTCCTCTCGAACAGGTTCCTCGAGCGGGGCCTGATCTGCCGCGCCGACGACCGTGGCGACCCCGTGATCCAGATCTCGCCGCCGCTCGTCGCGGGGCCGCCGGAGTTCGATCGGATCGCAGGCATCCTCGGCGAGGTTCTGGAAGAAGCATGGCGCCGGTTGTAAAGGCCGCGCCGCCCCGCACGACGTCGTCGGCTCCCGGCGACAAGGGCCTGAAACCGGGGGCGCTCGGCTACATCTCGAACATCGTCATCGGCGTCGCGTCGACGGCACCGGCGTATTCGCTCGCCGCGACCCTCGGCTTCATCGTCGCGGTGAAGGGCGTCGGCATCCATGCGCCCGCGGTGCTCCTCGTCTCGTTCGTCCCGATGCTGCTGATCGCCCTCTCGTACAAGTACCTCAACCGGGCCGATCCTGACTGCGGCACCAGCTTCGCCTGGACGACGCGCGCGTTCGGGCCGTGGGTCGGATGGATCAACGGCTGGGCGATCTTCATCGCGGACGTGCTCGTCATGGCCTCGCTCTCGGTGATCGCGTCGCAGTACACCTTCCTGCTCTTCGGCTGGAGCTCGGCCGAGAACTCGACGCTCGCCCTCGTGGTCGGCGCCGTCGTCTGGATCGCGCTGATGACCTGGATCTGTTACCGCGGGATCGAGCTCTCCGCCCGGATCCAGCTCTTCCTGCTCAGCGCCGAGGTCGTGATCCTCGCAATCTTCGCCGTCGTCGCGCTCGTCAAGGTCTACGCCGACAGTCCCGCGCGATCGCTCGATGTCGCCTGGTCGTGGTTCAACCCGTTCGGCCTCTCTCTGAACGCCCTCGCAGACGGAACGCTGCTCGGCATCTTCATCTACTGGGGCTGGGATTCCGGCGTCGCCGTGAACGAGGAGTCCGAGGACTCGACCGAAGGGCCGGGCAAGGCGGCGGTCGTCTCGACGATCCTGCTCGTGCTGATCTACCTCGTCGTCGCGACGGCGTCGCAGGCCTACGGCGGAACGGCGTCCCTCGCCGCCAACTCGAACGACGTCCTGAGCGTGCTCGGAACGCACGTCTTCGGCTCGCCGTGGGACAAGCTCCTCATCATCGCGGTGCTCACATCCGCTTCGGCCTCGACGCAGACGACGATCCTGCCGACGGCGAGGACGACCCTCTCGATGGCCCGCTGGGAGGCGCTGCCGGGTGTCTTCGGCCGGATCCACCCGAGGTACCTGACCCCGACCGTGTCGACGATCGGGATGGGGGCGCTCTCGATCGCGTGGACCGTGCTTCTCGTTGCGTTCAACCCCGCGCAGAACCTCCTCGGCGACTCGATCACCGCGATCGGGTTCCCGATCGCGCTGTACTACGGCTGTACCGGCTTCGCGTCTGCCTGGTACTTCCGCCGCCAGCTCGGGCGGAGCTTCGGCGTGTTCCTGCGGGTCGGTCTGCTCCCGCTCCTCGGCGGAGTTCTCATGGCCGTCGTGTTCGTCCTCGCGTTCCACGACTACGACCTGACCGACGCGGGCTACTCATCGCCCGTGCTCGGGATCCAGATGCCGATCATCATCGGGATCGGGACGCTCCTTCTCGGGGTTCCCCTGGCCGTGCTCACGGCTCTGCGGATGCCCGCGTTCTTCCGCCGGAAGACCGAGGTCTCTCCGGCGGACATCGAGCTGTGAGGATCGCGGTCGTCGGTGCCGGCGGGGTCGGCGGGGCGTTCGCGTCGATCGCCAGGCGCCGTGACTTCTTCGAGCGGATCACGCTCGCCGACCTCGACCCCGCGCGGCCTGCCGCGGTGGTGGCGGAGCTCGACGACGGCAGGTTCGCCGCCGCGCAGGTCGACGCCTCCGACCAGGCCGCGGTCGTCGCGCTGCTCCACGAGACGAAGGCTGACGCCGTGCTGAACGCGGCCGACCCGCGGTTCGATCCACAGCTCTTCGCTGCCGCCTACGAGGCACGCGTGACCTACCTCGACATGGCGATGACCCTGTCGGAGCCGCACCCCGAGCGGCCCTACGAGGAGCCGGGCGTGATGCTCGGCGACGCGCAGTTCGCGGAGGCCGAGCGATGGCGCGACGCAGGGCTCCTCGCCCTGCTCGGGATCGGCGTCGAACCGGGCCTCTCCGACGTCTTCGCGCGGTACGCGGCCGACGAGCTCTTCGCGGAGATCGACGAGGTCGGCATCCGGGACGGTGCGAACATCGTCGTCGAGGGCTACGACTTCGCGCCGACCTTCTCGATCTGGACGACGATCGAGGAATGCCTCAACCCGCCGCTCCTGTGGGAGCGCGACCGGGGCTTCTACACCACGGAGCCGTTCAGCGAGCCGGAGCTCTTCGAGTTTCCGGAGGGGATAGGCGAGGTCGAGTGCGTGAACGTGGAGCATGAGGAGGTCGTGCTCGTCCCGCGCCGGATCGACTGCCGCCGCGTCAGCTTCAAGTACGGCCTCGGCGAGGAGTTCATCTCGGTGCTGCGGACGTTGCACAAGGTCGGGCTCGACTCGACGCGGAAGGTGAAGGTCGGAGACGTCGAGGTCGCTCCCCGCGACCTCGTCGCCGCGGCGCTCCCGGATCCGGCGACGCTCGGCGACCGGATGAGCGGCAAGACATGTGCCGGGACGCTCGTGACGGGAACGGGGAAGGACGGCTCGCCGCGCGCGGTCTACCTCTACCACGTCGCCGATCACGAACGGACGATGCGCGAGTACGGCCGGCAGGCGGTCGTGCTGCAGACGGCGCTGAACCCCGTCGCTGCGCTGGAGCTGATCGCCCGCGGCGACTGGTCCGGTGTCGGGGTGCTCGGGCCGGAGGAGCTTCCGCCCCGGCCCTTCCTCGATCTGCTCGCCGACTACGGCGAGCCGCACGGGATGATCGAAGGCGACCCGCGCCGGTCGTGAGCCGTCAGCACGGCTCGACCTGAGCTTGGGCGGAGGCGGCTCTGCCATTTGGCATGAGGGTTCGACTATGCTCGCCACGTGGACGACCGTGCCTCGACCGGTTGGTGGATGAAGTGCGAGGAATGTGGCGCCGATGCACCGCCCGACGCGCGCGGGTGGATGGGTTTCCGGATGTACGACCCGGAAGAGGACGAGTGGCCGGCGATCGGCTTCTACTGTCCAGCCTGCGCGTGGCGTGAGTTCGGCGAAGATCTCAAGGCGCCTCGCCGAGAGCATCCGGACGCCTGAACCGCTCCCTTACGGCTGAGAAACGGCGCCGTACGGCAGCCACACTCCGCGCTGTACCGTTCTGATGGTCTTCTCAGCCCTCTCTTAGAGAGCTGTGGTCGACTGTTCCCCATGACGATGCGAACCAAGTTGATGGTCACCGGGCTTGCGGCCGTCTCGGCCGCGCTGCTCGCCGCGTTCGGCGCCGCAGAGAGCCGCGCGACGAGCCATGTGACGAGCAGCACCGGCGGCAGCATCGCCGGCATCGTCGACATCTTCACGAAGCTGAACGAGCCGGGCGCGGCCGCGGCCGGGACCGGGATCGTGCTCACGAGCTCCGGCGAGATCCTGACGAACAACCACGTCATCCGCGGCTCGACCTCGATCGAGGTCACCGTCCTCGACACCGGCAAGAAGTACAAGGGGACGGTTGTCGGCTACTCGCTCGCGAACGACATCGCGGTCGTCCAGCTCCAGAGCGCATCGGGCCTGACGACGGCGCCGCTCGGAAGCTCGGGGACGATCAAGGCCGGCGACGCGGTCACCGGCATGGGGAACGCCGGCGGTGCGGGTGGCGCACCGAGCCTCGCGGCCGGCAAGGTCATCTCGCTCGACAACTCGCTGCAGGTGAGCGACGACGAGGGCGGCTCCGAGCAGCTCCACGGGCTGATCCAGACGGATGCGCCCCTCCAACCGGGCGACTCGGGCGGTCCCCTCGTCAACACGGGCGGCAAGGTCGTGGGAATCGACACCGCTGCGTCGAGCTCGTTCTCGTTCGACTCCGGCAACACGCGCGGCTTTGCGATCCCGATCAACCACGCACGGACGCTCGCCGCCCAGATCGTCGCCGGCCACAAGTCCTCCACGATCCACATCGGGCAGACGGCGTTTCTCGGAGTCGCGGTGCAACCGCAGAACGACTTCTTCGGGAGCACCGACTCCGGGCTGATCATCTCGAGGGTCGTGCCGGGATCGCCGACCGCGAAGATCGGGCTCCAGAGCGGAGACGTCCTCACCCGTTTCGACGGCAAGGCCATCAACTCGCTCGGCAACCTCACGGCGATCGTCGTCACGAAGTACCCGGGAGACACGGTCCCCGTCCGGTGGGTCGACGTCGTCGGGACCGCGCACACGGCGAGCCTGAAGCTGTCGTCCGGCCCTCCTCAGTAACCTGCAGCGCAGCATCGTTCGAAAGGGATGTTTGAAAGTCCCCAGAACGGTGAATGAGCTGTAACAGCTCCCGTTACGTTAAGGAGGAGGTCAGGGTGCGCGCATTTCTCGTTCTGCTCGTCGGGCTCGTGGTGATCCCTGCGTCCATCGCCGCGCGGGCCGTCGCCCCGGCGACGCTGTCGCTCGGAAGCTCGTCCGCAAAGGCGCTTTACGGCCACCGGGTCACGCTCACCGGCACGTTCACGGGGGCCCGGATCGGGGATCGCCGGGTCACGATCGACGCCCGCCCATACGGGACGTCCGCACCGCACCTGCTGGGCGCAGTGCGCACGGATGCCCGCGGCACGTGGTCGATCCGTGTCAAGCCGGCGGTCCAGACCACGTACACCGCCCACGTGGGGAAGGTGATGAGTACGGCTGTCACGATCGGTGTCGCGCCCGAGATGTCCGTGAAGGTGCTCGCGAACGGCCGGATCCGCGCAACCGTCCACGGCGGGCTGCGCTTCGTCGGGAGGTTCGTCGAGCTGCAGACCTCGCACGGCAAGGGCTGGCAGACGGTCGCCCGCCGCCGGCTCAGCACCGCCTCGATCGCCGTCTTCTCGGCGACGATTCCCACCTCGACGATCCGTGTCGCGATGAGCATCAACCAGGCCGGCGCCGGTTACCTCGGTGCGTCGAGCCATCCGATCGCCTACCACGCAGAGACGCTGACGATGGTTGCCTCGTCGAGCAGGGTGCTCTTCGGCAGGAAGATCACGCTCACCGGCCACGTGATGCCCGCACGGTCGGGCGAGCACGTGTCGATCGTCGCGCGCCCGTTCGGCCACCGGTCCTTCGTGCTCGCGATCGTCACGACCGACCGGAAGGGGACGTTCAGCGTCAACGCGTCGCCGACGATCCTGACCACCTACCAGGCGAACTTCGGCGGCACCCGCGAGAGCCAGGCGCGGCCGGTCGGGGTTCAGCCGCGGATCACCGTCCAGGAGCTTTCGAACGGGCGGGTCATGACCCACGTCGACGCCGGGGCAGTGCTCCGCGGACACCTCGTCCAGCTTCAGCGGCTCATGCCGGACGGCTCGACCTGGCAGACGATCGCGAAGCGGGGCCTCAGCACGAGGTCCAGCACCACCTTTGCGCTTCACGTCGCGGCGAACTCGATGGTTCGTGTCGCGATGAGCGTGAACCAGGCCGGAGCGGGGTATCTCGGCTCTACGAGCCACTCGCTCCTGTACCGCGCGGTCTAACCCGCCGCGCTCCCCGCGGGCCCGGAACGCTTCGGCTTTCCGGGCCCGCCCCCGTTCTCTTCGACCGTCAGCTGTCGAGCGTGCGCTCGGCGGCGCTCTGGATTGCCCAGTTGACGATCCAGACCACGACGACGGTTCCGGCGTAGGTCCAGAAGCCGTGGATCGTGAAGTGAGGGGCGACCCACGCGGCGAACGCGATCATCGCCATGTTGATCACGAGGTAGAAGAAGCCGAGCGTCAGGAGGACGAGCGGCAGCGTGAGGATCGTGAGGAGGGGCTTCAGGAAGGCGTTCGCGAACCCGAGAGCCGCTGCTCCGATCACGTAGGCGGCCCCGCCGTGGATCCGAACCCCGCCGAAGAGGCGATTCGCGACATAGAGCGCGAGCGCGTTCGCACCGAGGGTCACGAGCAGGCGGCCGGCGAAGCTCATCCCCCGGAGTCTAGGCCGCGGACGTTCGATTCCGGCCGGAGCGGGAGGATCATGAATCGAGACGATTCGGGAGCGCAAGGGGATGAGGAGATCCGAGCCACCGCGGTGAATGCCTCGTCCGGCCCGAGCATCAGCCCGCATATCCACTGAGCCCCATCCGCGGGGCCCGTTCCGGCGGCCGGCCGGATGGCGCCGATCAGGCGGAGGAGCGACCGACGAGCTCGGCGAAACGGTCGTCGGGCATCCGCAGGAGCGTTGCGAGGACGGCACCGAGGAAGAGCATCGAGCCGCTCCAGACGAGTGTGTCCGCGAGGCAGAAGCGGAGGGTGCCGCCGCCGATGTGAACGCCGAGCGGATTCGGTACCGCGGTCCACACCCCGAGCGAGACGATGTTGGAGCTGACGCCGGAAAGAACGAGAAGCGCGCCGACCATGCAGAGCCTCGGCAGTACGAGCACCCCGAAGAGCGCGAGCACAAGAACGGCGAGGGTCAGCGCGGGCCGGATGATCGACGCCGGAGCATCGAGCGCACTGTGCCCCGAGGCGACGGCGGCTTGCTTCCACATGTTGTCAATCACGGTCACGCACGCCACGAACGGGATGGCGACGGGAAGCCGCCACCACCGGATGCTGCTCCGATCGGCGGGCTCGTACACGCGCGACTCCGCGAAGGCGACCACATGCGCCCTATCGGCAGGTGGTAGAAGCGGCTGAAGCTCCCGAGGTCGTTCCACCGCAGGCCCGCCGGCGGACAGTGTGAGTTGCAACACCGTGCCCTGCAAGACAGTGACTCGCGACACCGTGGCATGCAGCACCGTGACTTGAAGCACCGTGACTTGAAGCACGGGCGTCTCGAGTCGCACGGGGCTCCGGATCGCGATCGAGTTCCGATGGGACGTTCTTCCCGTGCCACTCCGCCGCCAATCCGGACCTGGACGCGACAAGCGGCGGGGCTACACTCCGTGTGTGGAACCGGGGGCCTCGAGCACCTTGTCCACCCGGAACGAGCCAGTTCCGGGGAGGGAGACGGCGGTGCGCGCACCGGTCCGTCGCGGGATCCTGCGGATCGTTGGCGTCGCGATCGTCGCCGCGCTTGTCCTCGCGCCGCTCGCGCAGAGCCGGGACGCGGCGGCGCTGAGCCTGACCGTCACGTTCTTCCCGAACGGCACGATCTCGGTCGCGCTCCCCGATGGAACAGCCGTCGGCTCGCAATCCGGCACGCCGACCTCGCTGCCGGCGGGGTACTACACCGTCTACCTCCAGGGGCCCGGCGGTTGCGTCGAGCTGCCGTACTTCGACCTGCAGGGCCCGGGGCTCAACGTCCACAACAACCTCTCTGACGGCGAGGTGATGAGCACCGGGCTCGTCGCCAACCTGCTGCCGAGCTCGACCTACACCTGGCGGGACGAGGGGACGACGCCCGCGGTCACCCACACGTTCGCGACGAGCTCCGACGTCGTCGGCACCCAGCCGGTCTCGACCCCCGTCACCGTGTCGCCGGCGATGACGCACCCGACGACCGTGACCACCCAGGACGTCGTCGGCTCCAAGGTCCCACAAAAACCCGTCAGCCTCATCCCCACGCAGTTGGCTCCGGCCCGCGGCAGCCTCGTGGGGACGGTCACGGCGGCGGGGAAGCTCGGCCTCCTGTTCGGCGGACGCAGCGTCACGACCCTGAAGCCGGGCCGATACGTCCTCACCGTCACCGACAGGAGCAGGGCGAGCGGCTTCGTGCTCGACACGAAGAACAAGGTTGCGACGACGGTCACCACGGCACCGACCGTCGGCACGCGCCGCGTGACGATCACGCTGACCGCCGGTCGGTGGTTCGCCGTTCCGGGCGCTGCCCAGAGCGGGAAGCTCGCGTTCCGCGTGAGCTGAGCACGCCGGGAGAGGCCTCCGACAGGCCCCTCCCGGACGTCTTCGTCCCCTACGCGACGCCTGCGGCCTTCAGCACCGCGCGAACGCGGGCCGGGGTCATCGGCGCCTGGCGGATGCGGACACCCGTGGCGTCGAAGAAGGCGTTCGCGACCGCCGCGGCGGCCGGGCAGTTCGGCGGCTCGCCCGAGCCGGTCGACTGCAGGTCCGTCCGCTGGACGACCACCGTCGTTACCTTCGGTGCGTCCTTGAACCGCATGATCGGGTAGGTGACCCAGTCGAGGCTCGTGACGCGGCTCTTGTCGAAGGTGATCTCCTCGAACAGGCCGCGACTCGTGCCCATGATCATCGCGCCGGACATCTGGTTCTCGACCAGCGCCGGGTTGATCGCGAGCCCGGCGTTCTGGGCCGCATACATCTGGATCGGCGTGATCTTGCCCGTCTTCTTGTTCACCTGGATCTCGGCGACGACGCCTGCCTGGGAGCTCGCGAACGAGCCGAGCGCGATCCCGCGGCCTGTCACGACATCGCCCTTCGCCAGGTTCGACGCTGCAACCCGAGGCGTCCAGTTCGCCGCCTGCGCGACGGCGTTCAGGACGCTCGACCACCGTGTGCCCCCGGGCGTCCCGTACGCCGGGTCGGTGGTCGTCGCGATGTTCTGGACGCGGAAGGCGACCGGGTCCATGTTCGCTGCGTGAGCGAGCTCGTCGATCATCTGCTCGGCCGCGAAGATCGACTGCGGCGCCCCCGGTCCCCGGAGCGGTCCCGTCTTCAGGTACCCCGGCGAGAGCGGCACGGACTTCGTGATCACGCGCCGGTTCGGGATGTTGTACTGCGAGCCCGAGTTGGTCGTGTCGGCGCCGCCCGCCGAGGCCGACAGCGGGGTGAGCGGCCCGAAGCCGACCCACTCGTTCGTCGTCTCCTGCGCGTTCATGCCGTACGGGACGTAGGAGGCGTAGTCGAACGCGACGAGATTCCCCTTCGCGTCGATCCCGCCGCGTACCTGGTTCAGCTCGAGCGGCCCGTAGAAGTCGTAGCCGTGGTCGTCCCAGCGCATGAACTGCACCCGCACCGGCTTCCCGACCTGCTGCGAGAGCACGGCGGCCGCCTGGGCGGCGTCGTCGCTCGTGGTGT
>DASZLW010000097.1:0-18402 GCA_035552175.1 Gaiellaceae bacterium
CGACGTCCCTCCGGCAACGCTCGTGGCGGGTGTCCCCGCGAAGGTGATCAGGGACGTTTCGTGACATCCCGGCCCGGTCGAGCGCGGTACCGTCCGAGGCACCCCGTGGCTAGCCTGTCGGCTGATGACGCGGCAGCCGGACAAGTATCCCGAATCGATCGGAAGCGGTCATGCCGCCGACTTGATCGCCTCCCAGCGGCCACGCCCGGGTAACACAGAGCTACTGTCGACCGGATCGAGCGATGAGACCAGGAGGTCGAGAGAAACATGACCGCAGAGACAACGTTCGCTGATATGGCACCCGAGACGACGTTCGACGTGCAGGCCGCGCGTGCGCGATTCTCGTCGCTCGACAGCGGTTTTACCTTCCTCGACGCGCCCGGAGGCTCTCAGGTTCCCGACGAGGTCGGCGGGGCAATGGCTCGAACCCTGCGTGAGGCGAGCGCGAACATCGGCGCACCGTACGCGACGAGCAAACGCGTCGAGCAGATCCTTGCGAAGGCTCGGGAAGACGGCGCGAGGTTCCTCAACGCCACAGCCGAGGAGGTCATATTCGGTCCGAACATGACCTCGTTGAACTTCGCCCTCACCCGAACCGCATCGAGGGACTGGAAGAGCGGCGACCGGGTCCTCGTCAGCCGTCTGGACCATGACGGAGGCGTAGCTCCATGGCGGGAGCTCGCGGACGACCGCGGATTCGAGCTCGACTGGATCGACGTCGACGACGATCTCTCGCTCGACCTCGACGACCTCGAACGCAAGCTCGACGAGCGTGTGCGGGTGGTCGCGTTCGCTCTCGCCTCGAACGCTGTCGGAACCGTCACGGATGCAGCACGCGTCACCAAGCTCGCGCACGCTGCCGGCGCACTGTCGTGGATCGACGCGGTCCATTACGCGGCCCATGAGCCCATAGACGTGAACGCCATCGATTGCGACATGCTTCTGTGCTCCCCCTACAAGTTCTGCGGCCCGCACCTCGGGCTCGCCTACGGGAGAAGCACGCTCCTCGAGTCATGGCGGCCCTACAAGGCCGGGCCGGCCGGAAGCGGGGCGCTTGGACGACGGTTCGAGACGGGCACCTCTCCTTACGAGCTCCTCGCCGGCTTTTCGGCGACGATCGCGTACCTGGACTCGCTCGGCGGGCTCGGCGGGCTCATGAACTACGAACGGAGACTCGGAAACCGATTCCTCGAGCACCTTCCCGACAATGTCGAGATCTACGGCGCGAAGACCATGGCGGGCCGGGTACCGACATTCCTGATCAACGTGTCCGGCCTCGACGCAGCAACGGTCGCGTCATCCATGGCCTCGAAGGGATACGGAGTCTGGGCGGACGACAACTGGTACTCACTCGGTCTCCGTCCCAGGCTTCCGTACCCGGATCAAGCCCTCCGCGTCGGCCTGATCCACTACAACACGAGCGACGAAATCGACGGCTTCCTCTCGGCGCTCGCGGAAATGGCCTGACGAACGCCGCAGTGCCTTGACCCGCCCGCGATGCGGGACGGCCGACCAGTAGCGAACGACCGCGGTCATGGGCGCCGGCCCGACGGTGCCGCGGGCGACACCCGCCGTACGAGCCGCGAGCCTGACCGCTCTCCAGGCAGGCCACGCAGTATCGAGGCGAACCAGACGATTTGCGAGAGGGAGCAAGGACAGGGACGCCCGAGCGGGCCTCCCTGTCTTGTCTCTAATCCTGTGCTGCTTCTCGCTGCCGGCTCAGAGCCCAGCGCATTCCCCGATCTTGTTGCCGCTGACCGTGTTCGGTCCGCCGCCGCTGTCGCCCACCTGGGCGCCCGGCGAGTTGTTGTGGCAGATGAGGTTCCCGCCGACCACGTTGTCGACCACTTCGGTCGAGTCGGGGTCTCCGCCCGGCGCAAAACCGCTGCACGCGGGAGCGTCGCCTTCCCCGCAGCCGTCCGGAGTCTCATGCACGACGGTCGCGTTCTTCGACACGTCCAGGTTCCCGCCGACCGTGTTGCGGAGCGCACCGATCCAGCCTCCGCTCCAGCCCTGCATCATCAGATTCCCGTCGATCGTGTCGTCCTTCGTCGGGAAGTTCAGGAACTGGCTCGTGCCCGGTCCGCCGCCATTCGAGTTCACGTTGCCGTGAACCGTGATCCCGCTGAGATAGAGGTCGAGCGGCTGGTTGGCGTCGATGTTGCCGTTCACCACCGTGTTCGTCCGGATGCCTGGCGGGCCGTAGTTACCGAGGCCGAGCACGGCGCCCTTGCCGACCTTGGCGTTGCCGTTGATGACCACCTTCGCGGTGATGAACGGCACGCCCGTCGCGTGGTTGTTGAGCACGGCACCGTCGGCGATCGTCAGGCCGCCGTTGATCGTCACGTCCCCGTTGAACCGGCAGATGCCGGCCACGGTCACGTTGCCGTAGGTCCCCCCGACGATGTCCCCGCCGGTACACGTGTAACCGGGCTTCGCTGCCAGCGCACTCGATGCGCCGCGGACCAATACCACCACGGCAGCGATGGCAAAGAACCACGAACGAATCCCGCTCGCTCGTCCGTGCCTGTGGCAGATCTTCGGCCACGACCCCGGGAAGACTCGTGCGTCGTCGAGCTTCCCGGGGAATACATTCTTGGGAGGGCAGCCGGTCAGACCACCGGCAGAAGCGGACGATTCGGAGTCGCGATCCGCCCGTCCTCGATCACGGCAATCCGTTCGGCCCGCGCGGCGACGGTGCTGTCGTGGGTGACGACGACGAGCGTAATGCCGCGTTCGGCCCAGAGGGTCTCGAGCAGATCGACGATCTCGTCACGCGTCGCCTCGTCGAGGTTCCCGGTGGGCTCGTCGGCGAGGATCACCCTGGGCTCCTTCACGAGCGCACGCGCGATCGCCACGCGCTGCTGCTGACCGCCCGACAGCTCCGAGGGAAGGTGCGAGGCGCGGGGGCCGAGACCGACCTCCTCGAGCATCCGGCGGGAAAGCCGGCGGCGCTCGTCTTTCGGCAGGTGCATGGGGGCGAGCGCCGTCTCGACGTTCTCCTGGGCGGTGAGCGTCGGGATCAGGTTGAACGTCTGGAACACGAACCCGAACGCCGATGCCCGCAGCTCGCAGAGCTTGTCCTCGGACATCGCCGAGAGGTCGTGATCCTCGAACGCGACGACCCCGGAGGTCGAGCGGTCGAGGCCGCCGAGCAGGAGGAGGAGCGTCGATTTCCCTTGCCCGGTCGGCCCCTGGATGGCGAGGAACTCGCCCGCCTCGATCGTCATGTCGACGCCGTCGAGGGCGGCTACCGTCTCGCCGCGACGGACGTACTGCTTGTGGACGTCGGTGAGCTCGTACATGATGTTCCTTCTCTCTCTTTCGCGGTCGGACAGGACTGGGGGCGTGCTCACTGGACGCTCCGGAGAGCCGCTGCAGGCCGTAGGCGAGCGGCGCGCCAGGCGCCGAACGCGCCGGCGACGAGCCCACCTGCGAGCGCGAGCAGCAGGGCGACGGCGATCGTTCCCGCCTGGAGCGGAGCGGTGAGATGGACGATCGCGGTCTCCGCCGCCCCGGCCGGGCCGCCTCCACCCCCCGGGAACCCGCCGCCGAGCGACGTGTTGCCGATCGTCGCGCTGAGCGAAGGCGCGACGGCCGAGATCGCAAGGGCGCCCGCGACACCGAGAACGATGCCGAAGATGCCGCCCAGGATCCCGAGGGCGATGCCTTCTCCCATCACCTGCGCGACGATCCGCCGGGTCCGCCAACCGATTGCCTTCAGCGTCCCGAACTCACGCACGCGGCGCGACACCGCCGCCATCATCAGCAGCCCCGCAAGCAGGGAGGCGACGGCGAGAGCCGCAACGGAGAGCCAGCGGCCGAGGCTGCTCGCAAGGGTCGAAGCGCTCGCGAGGGCACCGCTCACCTGCTTGGCGAGGTCGGACGAGGTCGACACCGTGGCCGTCGGGAGAGCTGCCTTCACCTCGGAGGCGACCGCCGACACGCCGGTCGCGCTCGACGCCGAGACGAAGACCGTGGTGATCTTGCCTTCGAGCCCCGCGAGCTTCTGCGCCGTCGCAAGCGGGAGGTACACGTCGGCCGCGCCGCTCGAAAGCTGAGCGATGCCGATGACCTTGACCGTCCCCGAGCCGACCTTGAGCGTCGAGCCGACCTCGAGGCCCTTTTGCTTCGCGTAGCTCGAGCTGATCACCGCGACCTTGGCCGTAGTGTCTGCCGACGAGAAGTAGGAGCCGGACGTGACGTCGGAGGCGCTGAGCGGCCCGACGGTGCTTCCGATCGCGATTCCGTCGACGGTGAACGAGTTGACGTCGAACGACGCCCCGCCGGTCGCGCCGCCACTCGACGACGTTCCCGACGAGCTACTGGCGGGCGTCCCGGAAGGAGGCCCGCCGCTCGTCGTGCTGCCGGTGGGGATCGTGCCGGAGAACGACGTGTCGGTGAGCGAGAGCGCACCCGACGCGGCCGAGACGCCCGTGAGCGACGACACCTTCGAGACGGATGCCACGGTCAGCGTGGCGCTGCCGGGAGTCGTGTGCAGGGCGTTTTGGGAGAGCTTGCGGGCAGTGCCGGTTCCCGAACCCGAGCCCGAACCGCCGAAGCCGAAGTGCTGCCCTCCCCCTCCGGCTTGCGGACTCGAGGTCTTCGTGACCGTCATGTCGGTCCCGACGCCGTAGAGGGACTGCAAGACCTTCCCCTGGGCGCTCTTGACGCCGGCCGAGGCCGACGACACGGTGATCACGAGGGCGATGCCGACGCCCAGTCCGGCGGCGACGATGAGGGACTGCTTCGCGCGTCTTCGCAACTCGCGGCCTATGTAGGTGAAAAACATGGTTGTCCATCCTTCGAGGTTGTGAGTGTCCCGCCGCCCGTCGTCGCCGGCGCGCCTACATGGAGCAGTTCAGCGGCGCCACCTCAAACCGGATTGAGCGTCGCCTGTGAAAACACTGCGAGCGGACGGCCTGGTTCCCCGGGAGCCCGCCATACTCCGCGGGTGGCCTACGACGAGGAGCTCGCCACCCGGATCCGCGCCCTGGTCGCGGACGAGCCGCAGCTCACCGAGAAGAAGATGTTCGGCGGCCTCGCGTTCCTGATCGGCGGGAACATGGCGATCGCCGCGAGCGGGCAGGGCGGGATCCTCGTACGCGTCGACCCCGACGCGGAGGACGACCACCCGGCAGCCGCCGACGGACGGCCCGCCGAGATACGCGGCCGCGCGATGCACGGCTGGCTGCGCGTCGACGCGGCGGACATCGAGGAGGCCGGACGGCTCCGGTACTGGGCGGGTCGCGGAGTCGCCTATGCGCGTTCCCTCCCCAGCAAGTAGCCCGTTTCTATGATGGGCCGATGATTCCGGAGGCCGAGCCCGAGCAGACGGAGGAGGGCCTCGCGCCCAGGGGCGGGGGCTGGTTCGTCGTCAATGCGCGCGACGCACGCTGGCGACGTCGCGAGGGGCGCGGCAACAGCCTTCCCTTCACCGGCTGGTCGGACGAGGAATGCGAGACGAACTTCGCGCAGCTCGGAGTCGGCCTCTACGTCCTCGGGCCCGGCGAGCCGATCGGGATGTACCACCGCGAGGCCGACCAAGAGGGCTTTCTCGTCCTCGCCGGCGAGCCGCTGCTGCTCGTGGAGGGCCAGGAGCGCCCGCTCCGCCCGTGGGACTACGTGCACTGTCCGCCGGGGACGAACCACATGATCCTCGGCGCGGGGGAGGGCCCGAGCATCGTTCTCGCGATCGGCTCCCGCGAGTGCATGGCAGAGGCCGACTGGGGTGCCTACACGGTCGACGAGATCGCGCTCCGCCACGGGGTCGGGGTCGAGGAGGAGACGAGCGAAGCCGCGGTTGCCTATGCGCGCTTCCCGGAGCCCGAGCCGACGCCCTACGGCGGCTGGCTTCCCGGCCCCGCCTGACGCTCCTCATGCCGCCGTTCACCGCCTTGCATCGCGGGGGCGAAGGGCCGCCGCTCCTCTGCCTCCACGGCTTCGCCGACACCTGGCGGACGTGGGAGCTCGTGCTGCCACGACTCGAGCAGCGCCACGAGGTGCTCGCGCCGACGCTTCCCGGGCACGCGGGCGGGCCCCCACTGCCGGGAGCGCTCACGGAGAGCGTCCTCGCAGACGCGGTCGAGCACGCGATGGACGCAGCCGGGTTCGAGACCGCGCACATCGCGGCGAACTCGCTCGGCGGCTTCGTCGCGCTCCAGCTCGCCGAACGCGGGCGCGCGAGATCGGTCGTCGCGTTCGCCCCCGCAGGCGGATGGATGCCCGGAGATCCGCTCGTCGAGGAGACCCTTGCCGAGCAGGCGGCAATGCTCGACCTCGTCCGCTCGGGCGCTCCGTACGTCGAGGGGCTGATTGCCGATCCATTCGTACGCCGTCGCGCGACCCAGGGGATCACCGTCCGGTTCGAGCACATCCCACCCGAGCTCGTCGCTCATCTCGTTCTGGGCGTCGCCGTGGCAAGGGGCGCCAGGCGGCTGCTCGACCTCGCCCGCACCGCCTCGTGGGCTCTCGATCCGGAACGGATCGACTGCCCGGTACGGATCGTGTGGGGCGGCGAGGACGGAGCGCTTCCCTGGCCCGCCGCCGCCGCGCGCTTCCGCGCCGAGCTCCCTCAGGCGGACTGGATCCTCCTCGACGGCGTTGGCCACTGCCCGCAGCTCGACGTGCCGCTCGAGACGGCCGAGTTGATCCTCGGGCTCACCGGCGCCGTCTGACCCACAACGAAACCTCGCCGGCTCGACCGCACTGCGCAGCCGAACGGCGAATGCCACGACGACCGCCTCGGCGTCAGCCAGCTGATCTGCCGGCGGCGTTCGCCCGTCGCAGGCCGGAAGCTGACGATCCGGCGGATCACGAAGGCGAGGCAGAAGACGACGAACGTCGGGAAGAAGAACGCTGCCCGAACGCGACCTGTCGATCCACTACCCTCAACGCGATGGCCAGGGTCAAGCTTCGCAGCCGGCGGGACGTGCTCGGCCAGATCCAGGCGCTCTCCGAGCAGGTGCGGATCGCGCTCCGGATGCTCCCGGCCGGGGCGGACGACCCGGACGTGATCGATGCGCTCTGGGAGGCAGAGGGCCTCGGGATGCTCTGCTGGGCGCTCGGGCTCGTCGAGCTCGAGCCGTTCGACAAGCATTTCGATCCCGAGTGGCTGCTCGCGACGCCGACTGCGCACGGCACTCTGCGGGACAAGGCCGAGATCGGGCACATGCGCGAGACGGCGCGCCTGTGGCAATGGCGGGCGCGAACCGGGATGCTCGCGGCCGGCGAGACGAGCCCGCTCGAGCTCCCGGCCGACTGGGCCTCGCTCGACCAGCTCGTCGCCGTCACGGCGATGCGCGGGTACGAGCGTGGGCTGCTGCCCTCACCCCTCCGCGGCGACTTCCCTGCGTTCGGCACCGGGTATCGCGCCCTGACCGAAGCGCAGCGGGCGGAGATCGAGTCGATCGCCTACGAGCGCCGGCGCGCGCTCGAGTGGCTCTGCGGCTCGGGAAGGACCTGGGCACAGACGCCGACGCACACCTGATTCGTTAGCAGTGTGCGCGGATTCGATGACCGCTCCGCGGAGCGTGATATCAGTGGAGCACCATCTGCTTCATTCGACGCCGTCCGACTCCTGTGTCAGGATAGACAACATGCGTGGAACTGCCATCGTGGTACCTCGAAGCGCCTTCGTCGAACGGGGCTGCCTGATGCGGGGCTGCGTCGTACGGAGCTGTGTGGTACGGAGCTGCGTGGTACGGAACTGGCTGGTCTCGGCCTGGGTCGTGGCAGCTCTCCTGCTGTTTTCCGTCTCGAGCGCGGCCGCCGCTTCGCCCGCGCCGATCCTCTACATCCAGGGTCTCCAGTGTCCGGCGCACGAGTCGTGTTCCGGTCGAGCCGCCTACAACGACCGGATTCGCGAGATCCCGAAGGTCGGGTACCCGTCGAAGGCGCTCTCGAACGGAACCTTCAGCGACTCGGAGCCGGCCTGGTCGCCGGATCACCTACAGATCGCGTTCGTCCGGGAATCCCGCAACGGGCTCTCGTTCACGATCTGGGTGATGAACGCCGACGGATCGAACCCGAAGCAGCTGACACACGGGAACGTGCTCGACACCGAGCCGGCCTGGTCGCCCGACGGGAAGACCATCCTCTTCCGCGGGCCGTCTGCCGGCGGGCATTCCTTCGACCTCTACACGGTGGGCGCCGACGGAGCCGGGCAGAAGCGGGTGACCTCGAACGCCGCCGACGTCACCGCGACCCATCCAGACTGGTCGCCCGGCGGCAAGCTGATCGTCTTCCAGCGGATGAAGACCGGTTCGGGCGCGGGAACGGGCATCTACACGATCGAGCCCAACGGGACGGGGCTCAAACGGCTGACGATCGGTGGACTGGAGCCGGCGTGGTCTCCGAACGGCAAGCAGATCGCCTTCGTCTCATCCGACTCGAGCGCGCCGAACGTGAACGAGATCTTCGTGATGAGTGCCGCCGGCACCGGCAAGAGGCGCTTGACGAGCGGCGCAGAGAGCACTTCGCCCGCGTGGTCACCGACCGGAGCGCAGATCGCCTTCCTGCGCGACTCCCAGATCACGCTGATCAACACCGACGGAACCGGGATCAAGCAGCTCACGAAGCCGCTGCACGGGCTCGCGTTCGTCGACACGCCCGACTGGTGAGCGGCTGGGGAAGCGAGAGCCCAGCCCTGAGCCGCCGGAAAGCGAGGACGCAGCCCAGCATCGGGTGAGCATGCGCGCCGAGATCCTCGCGACGCGACCGCCAGGTCGCGCGTAGATCTGCCGCCCGCCGACCAGAAGGTCGGCGGGCGGCAAGTCCTGGGCGACTCGGCTCGAGTAGCTCGAGGGTCAGTCGTCGGTGCTGTCTGACGGCTTGTCGTCCGACGGCTTTTCGGTCGCGCTCGCGGTGGCTCCCACCTTCGCCGGCTCCGGCGTATCGACCGGCGGGATCACCTCGATGTCGACCTCTTCCTCGTTCTTGCGCTTCACGATGATCATCGAGCCGGGCGCGAGGGTTCGTCCGAGGACGAAGTCGGCGAGCGGATCCTCGATCAGGCGCTGGATCGCGCGGCGAAGAGGCCGGGCGCCCATGGCCGGGTCGTAACCCTTCTCGACGAGCATCTCCTTCGCCTCGGGAGCGAGATCGATCGTCACCTCGTGCTCGGCCATCTGCACGCGCAGCCGGTTGAGCATCAGGTCGACGATCTGGAGGATCTCGTCCTTCGCGAGCTTCGGGAAGACGATGATCTCGTCGATGCGGTTCAGGAGCTCCGGCCGGAACGACTTCTTCAGGTCGCCCATGACGCGGCTCTTCATGTCGTCGTAGCTCAGGCCTTGCTCGTCGGACAGGTTGAAGCCGAGCGCCTGGTTCTTCGAGATCGAGGTCGACCCGATGTTCGAGGTCATGATCACGATCACGTTCCGGAAGTCGACCTTGCGGCCCTGCGAGTCCGTCAGCTTCCCGTCCTCCAGGATCTGGAGCAGGATGTTGAAGACGTCGGGGTGAGCCTTCTCGATCTCGTCGAAGAGCACGACCGAGTACGGCTTGCGGCGCACCGACTCGGTGAGCTGGCCGCCCTCGTCGTAGCCGATGTAGCCCGGAGGCGAGCCGACGAGGCGCGAGACGGCGTGCTTCTCCATGTACTCCGACATGTCGATCTGGATCATCGCCTCCTCGTCGCCGAAGAGGAACTCGGCGAGGGTGCGGGCGAGCTCGGTCTTTCCGACGCCCGAGGGCCCGAGGAAGATGAACGACCCGGTCGGCCGCTTCGGGTCCTTGATCCCGGCACGCGCACGCCGGATCGCCTTCGAGACGGCGACGATCGCCGCGTCCTGCCCGATGACGCGCTTGTGGAGCTCCTCCTCCATCCGGATGAGCTTCTGCGACTCGGCCTCGGTGAGCTTGAAGACAGGGATCCCCGTCCACATCGAGACGATGTCGGCGATCTCGTCCTCACCGATCTGCGGCTGCTCGGACGGCTCCTCGTTGCGCCACTTGTCCTCGAGCTCACGCTTCTTCTGCGTCAGCTTGCGCTCCTTGTCGCGCAGCGAGGCGGCCTTCTCGAACTCCTGGTTCTCGATCGCGTCTTCCTTGTCCTTGCGGACGGTGTCGATCTCCTCCTCGAGCTCGCGATAGGTCGGCGGCGCCGTCATCGTCTTGATCCGCATCCGCGAGGCGGCCTCGTCGATCAGGTCGATCGCCTTGTCCGGCAGCTGCCGATCCTGGATGTAGCGGTCGGCGAGCGTCGCGGCGGCGACGAGCGCGTCGTCGGTGATCTTGCAGCGGTGATGCGCCTCGTAGCGGTCGCGCAGCCCACGCAGGATCTGGACGGTGTCCTCCGTCGAGGGCTCCTCGACGCGGATCTGCTGGAAGCGCCGCTCGAGAGCCGCATCGCGCTCGAGGTACTTGCGGTACTCGTCGAGCGTCGTCGCGCCGATGGTCTGCAGCTCGCCACGCGCAAGTGCGGGCTTCAGGATCGAGGCCGCGTCGATCGCGCCCTCGGCCGCACCGGCCCCGACGAGGTTGTGGAGCTCGTCGATGAACAGGATGATGTCGCCGCGTTGGGTGATCTCCTTCATCACCTTCTTCAGCCGCTCCTCGAACTCACCGCGATACTTCGAGCCCGCGACGAGCGCCGCGAGGTCGAGCGTGTAGATCTGCTTGTTCTTGAGGATGTCCGGGACCTGATTCGCGCTGATGCGCGCCGCGAGGCCCTCGACGACAGCGGTCTTGCCGACGCCGGGCTCGCCGATCAGCACGGGGTTGTTCTTCGTGCGCCGCGAGAGGATCTGCATCACGCGCTCGATCTCGGTCTGCCTTCCAACCACCGGGTCGAGCTTCCCCTCCGTCGCGAGCTTCGTGAGGTTCCGGCCGAACTGGTCGAGGAGCTTCGAGCTCTTCGACTTCTCGCCCGGAGGCCCGCCCTGCGCCTGCCCGCGCCGGCCGGGGCCGGAGAGCATGCGGATGATCTCGTTGCGGATCTTCTCCGCGTCGGCGTCGAAATCGAGCAGGATCCGAGCCGCCACCCCCTCGTTCTCGCGCACGAGACCAAGCAGGATGTGCTCGGTGCCGATGTAGTTGTGCCCCAGCGAGAGCGCCTCGCGGAGCGCGAGCTCGAGGACCTTCTTCGCGCGCGGGGTGAACGGGATCTGACCGCTCGTGACCTCGTCGCCCTGACCGACGATACGCGCGACCTGCGCGCGCACCTCCTCGACGGTGATGTCGAGCGATTCGAGCACCCGTGCCGCGAGGCCCTCCTCTTCGCGGAGCAGCCCGAGCAGGATGTGCTCGGTTCCGATGTAGTTGTGCTTCAAGGCCCTCGCCTCGTCCTGTGCAAGGACGACGACCTGGCGGGCCCGTTCTGTGAATCTCTCGAACACGTCAGCCTCTCTGCCGCAGTGGCGGCGCCATCCGGTAGCTCCTTGCCGAGCAGGTCATGGTAGCCAGGCCTACGATAGTGCGGTCGGCCGTGCCACCGCAACGGTCTACCCGTGCCTTTCGGCTCGTGATCGACCGCGAGCCGCGATTCCTGAGCCTACTTGGAGACTCCACGGAGGGCCGGGAAGAGGACGACGTCCCGGATCGAGTCGCGGCCGAGCAGGAACATCGCGAGGCGGTCGATCCCCATCCCGAGGCCGCCGGTCGGCGGCATGCCGTACGAGAGCGCCTCGACGTAGTCCGGGTCGCCCGGCTCGGCCTCGACGTTGCCGCCCGCGCCTTCGGCCGCCTGCATGCGGAAGCGCGCAGCCTGCTCCTCCGAGTCGTTCAGCTCGCTGAAGGCGTTGCAGATCTCGGTTCCGCCGATGTAGCCCTCGAACCGCTCGACGATCGAGTCGCTCCCGTCGACGAGCCGGGCGAACGGCGACAGCGCCACCGGGTAGTCGTAGAGGAACGTCGGCTCGATCAGCCGGGGCTCGACGTAGTTCGTCAGGGCGTGGTCGATGAGCTGCGACCACGTCTTGTCCTGGGTCGTGTCGATCCCGCGGCCCTCGAGGATCCCGCGCAGCTCGACCTCGTCGGTCGACCACACTCCGTGCTCCTGAAGCGCGTCCACGAGCTTGAGCCGACGCCACGGTGGCTTCAGGTCGATCTCGTTGCCGCGGTAGGTGATCCTCGTCGTCCCGAGGACGTCGAGCGCAACCGACTCGATGAGCCGTTCCAACCGCTCCATCGTGTCGCGGTAGTCCGCGTAGGCCTCGTACCACTCGAGCATCGTGAACTCGGGGTTGTGCTTGTAGTCGACGCCCTCGTTCCTGAAGACCCGGCCGATCTCGTAGACCCGTTCGAGCCCGCCGACGATCAGGCGCTTGAGGTACAGCTCGGTGGCGATCCGAAGGTAGAGATCCTGGTCGAGCTGGTTGTGGTGCGTCGTGAACGGCCGCCCGAACGCGCCGCCGTACCGCGGCTGGAGCACGGGCGTCTCGACCTCGACGAACCCGTCCGAGTCGAGCGCCCGGCGAACAGCGGTCACGATCTTCGTGCGAGCGAGGAAGTCGGCGCGCGTCTGCTCGTTCATCAGCAGGTCGACGTATCGGCGCCGGTAGCGCTGCTCGACATCCGTGATCCCGTGGAAGGTGTCCGGGAGCGGCGCACGGATCTCGGCGAGCAGCTCGAGCCGGTCGACGAGCAGCGAAGGCTCGCCGCGGCGCGACTTGGCCGGGTGTCCCGTGACGCCGACGATGTCGCCGAGGTGGACGCTCACCTCACCGGTGCGCTCGACGGGGCAGAGAAGCTGGATCCGGCCGGAGCGGTCGACGAGGTCGAGGAACGTCAGCTTCCCCATGTCGCGGCGCGCGAGGATACGCCCGGCGAGCCGGCGCTCCTCCGAGCTCTCCCCGCCCGCCTCGAGACTCTCGGTCTCGGCGCGGACGGAGGCGATCTCGTCGCGGTCCGGGAACCTCTTCGGCAAATCGGTCACGGGCGGAATCTAGACGAGCGGTTTGCGGCGCAGCATCCAGGCGCGCGGACCGTCGTCCGGCGTGCGTCCCTCGCGGATCACCTCGAAACCACGGTTCTCGTAGAACCCCAGGTTCGCTTCGTTGTTCGTGAGCAGCGCGCACGGGACGTTCTCGCGGCTCGACGCGTCGATCCCGGGCTGCATGAGCGCCGTTCCGATTCCGCCGCGGCGATGGGCCGGATCGACGCCGATCCCTGCGAGGTACCAGTGCGGCTCGGGAACACCATCGGCGCGCATCGCCTCGACGGCGCGACCGTAGGCGAAGAAGCGCGAGGTCGCCTCGCGCGCGCGGAGCGGCGTCGCGACGAGCGCCCGCAGCATCGGGCCGACGTGGACCTGTGGCCGGCCCGGCGGCAGCCAGCGCGAGCACCCTTCGACCGTTCCGGCAGTCGTCCACGCCTGCGCCACCGTCACGTCGAAGTTGACGCGGAAGAGCCACGGCAGGAGAGCAGCGCGCCGCTTCGCGTTCGGGACGACCCACTCCCAGGCGGGATCGTCCTGGAACGCCCGGGCGAGCATCACGCTCGCCTCGTCGACCTGCTCGGCAGCCAAGCGGACGATCTCCACGAGGCGACCCTAACGTCCGCGGGCGCGATCCGTCTGCGAGCAGCGCGGAACCGGAAGCCGGAGCGCTCGTGTCGAAAAGGTCGTCGTCCCGGGACCGGGGCGGGCGATCGAGGCCGCGGTCAGGCGGCCTTGATCTCCAGGATCTTGAACTTCAGCGCGCCACGCGGAGCCGCAACCTCGACCGTGTCGCCCTTCTTGCAGCCCATGATCGCCTTCCCGACCGGCGATTCGTTCGACAGCTTGTTCTCGGCCGGGTTCGCCTCGGCAGAACCGACGATGTGGTACTCGACGGTCTTGTTCGCGTCGATGTCGCGGAGGCGGACGGTCGCACCGACCGAGACGCTGTCCTTCGACACCTCTTTCTTCGTGATCACACGCGCGGAGAGCAGACGCTCCTCGAGCTGGGCGATGCGGTGCTCGACCATCGCCTGCTCGTTCTTGGCGTCGTCGTACTCCGCGTTCTCGGTGATGTCGCCGAACTCGCGGGCAACCCTGATCCGCTCCGCGACTTCGCGACGCTTCTCGGTCTGCAGGTACTCGATCTCCTCTCGGAGCTTCTCGTAGCCCTGCGCGGTAAGAATGATTTCCTTCAAAGCGACCTCCTGGATGCTTCGAACACGCGGAGGGAGCGTGCGAAGCGGGCGGCTATCGTAGCGGGCGAAACTGGGCCGCCGCAAGCCCACGGCTACCATCGATACATGACCGCAACACGATCATCACAGGTCGACCTCTACGCCACGTGGTCGCTCGGAGGGGTAGAGATCCCGGGGCGGCTCGTGCTGGCACCGATGGCGGGGGTCAGCGTGCAGGCATTTCGCCGACAAGGCCGCCGTTACGGAGCCGGTCTCGTCTGCTCGGAGATGGTCTCGGTCGCCGGAATCCAGCATCGCAACGAGCGCACGCTCGGCTACCTGCGGGTCGCCTCCGACGAGCATCCGCTCGCGATCCAGATCTTCGGCTCCGATCCGGTCGCGATGGCCGACGCGGCCCGGATGGTCGAGGCCGCGGGAGCGGACATCGTCGACATCAACTTCGGCTGCCCGGTCCGCAAGGTGACGAAGACGGGCGCCGGCGCCTCGCTCCTCGACGATCCCGATCAAGCGGCCCGCATCGTCGAGTCGGTGGCAGCCGCGACAGCGCTTCCCGTGTCGGTGAAGATGCGGCGCGGCACCGCGAACGGCTCGCGCGACTGCCTCGTCGTCGGGCCGCGGCTCGTCGAGGCGGGCGCGTCGTCGCTGACGCTCCACCCGCGCTCGGCGAAGCAGATGTACACCGGATTCGCGGACCACTCGCTGACCGCGGAGCTCGTCGAGCTCGTGGACGTCCCCGTGATCGCCTCGGGGGACGTCACCTCGCGCGCCCGCGCTCAGGCCGTGCTCGCGACGACCGGCGCCGCAGCGGTGATGGTCGGCCGGGCCGCGCAGGGGAACCCCTGGGCGCTCGCGCAGATCATGGGCGACGACAGCGATCCGTCGCGCGAAGAGGTTGTGGCCGAGCTGCTGCTCTTCATCCGCGAGACGGTCCGCGAGCTCGGGGAGCAGCGGGCGACGGGGTTCCTGAAGAAGTTCTACGCCTGGTATCTCGGCCGCGGTCGCTTTCCGAAGCCGTTCAAGCAGGAGCTCGTGATGCTGCCGACGATCGAGGAGGTCGAGACGCGCCTGCTCGCAGCCGCCCCGGGCGCACGCGAGGTGCTGGAGCAGATCGAGGCCGAGATCGGGGCGGTGGACGAGGTCCTGCTCGACTCGCTGCCGATCTCCCTCTACGGCGGCGGCTGACCCTCCCGGCAAACCCGAGCTCATCGGCTCAGGCGGGAGGGTGCGCTCCCTCAGCTTGCGTTCCGTTCCCACACGAGCCGAAGCCCCTGCAGCGTCAGCTCCGGGTCGACGGCGGTGATCGTCCGCGAGTGCGGCGCGATCAGCTCGGAGAGGCCGCCCGTCGCGACGACCGGTGCATCGAGGGCGGCGAGCTCCTCGCGGATGCGGTCGACGATCGCGTCGACCTGGCCGGCGAAGCCGTAGACGAGGCCCGACTGGAGCGCCGCGACGGTCGTCTGCGAGATCACCCGCTGAGGCGCGACGAAGGGAACCTTCGGCAACCTGGCGGCCCGCGCGAAGAGCGCCTCCATCGAGATCGCGATGCCGGGCGCGAGCACGCCGCCCGCGAACTCGCCGGCCGCCGAGACGACATCGAAGTTCGTGGAGGTGCCGAAGTCGACGACGATCGAAGGCGCACCGTGGCGCTCGCGCGCCGCGACGGTGTTCGCGATCCGGTCGGGGCCGACCTCGCGCGGATCGTCGTACCGGATCGGCACGCCCGTCGAGACTCCGGGGCCGAGAACGAGCATGTCGGCGCCGGCCCAACGCTCGGCGAACTCCTCGTACTCGTGCACGAGCTGCGGAACCGACGAGCAGAGGACCATCCCGTCGAGGCCTTCGAGGTCGACGAGCGCGCGGATCAGCACGGCGAGCTCGTCGGCCGTGTGCGCCGGATTCGTGCCGACGCGGAACTGCTGGATGAGCTGCTCGCCCTCGAACAGCCCGAAGACGGTCTGCGTGTTGCCGACGTCGATCGCGAGCAGCATGCGGCGCGCGGCGCTGCCGGGCTAGCTGTCTTCGTCGCGAGGCTGCTGCTCGCTCATCCGCTTCGCGAGCGCCTCGGCGGTGAACGTCGGCTCGTCGTCCGTCCTCAGCTCCTCGACGGTGACGTCACCCGACGTCCAGACCTCGACCCGCGGGATCATCCGGGTCGGCCGGCTCTTGTCCCACACCCACACGTCCTCCATCTTCAGCTGGAAGAACGGATACGACGCCTGCGGCACGTACTGCATGTCGAGCTTGTTGCAGAGGTAGTTGCCGTCCTGGGTGAGGACGCAGTAGCGAAACAGCGAGTAGACGGCGCTGTATTCCTTCTTGAGACGGAGCTCGAGCTCGGCCTCGTAGTCGTCGAGCTCGTCGAGATGACTCATGCAGACGATTGTAGCCTCGCAAGGAGGGACCCCACATCGCCCCGCCCCGCCACGTCCAGTTCGGGCGCGAGCTCGGCGAGCGGCTCGAGCACGAAGAGGCGCTCGTGGAGCCGGGGGTGCGGCACCCTCAACCCGGGCTCGTCGACCGTCTCCGTCCCGTAGAGGAGGAGGTCGAGGTCGATCGCGCGCGGCCCCCAGCGCTCGCCGTCCCTGACGCGCCCGAGGTCGCGCTCGACCTCGAGCAGGCGCACGAGGAGCGCCTGTGGGGCGAGGTCGGTCTCGACCTCGGCCACGGCATTCAGGAACGGCGGCTGGTCGACGAGTCCCCAGGGCTCGGTCTCGCGGATCGTCGAGAGCCGGCGGGCACCGATCAGCTCGGCCGCCCGGAGAATCGATCCCTTCCGATCGCCGAGGTTCGCCCCGAGCCCCACGTACGCCAGCGTCATCCGCGGTCGAGCTCGACCGTGACCGCGGCGAACTCGACCTCGATCCCGCCGGGGCGCACGTCGGGCTTTCGAACCCGCACCCTCACGCGCTCCGGCTCGAATCGATCGAGCAGCGCCTCTGCGATCGCGGTCGCAACCGCTTCGAGGAGGCGACGCGGCGCCTCCGCGACCTCCCGCACCGTCGCCGCGACCTTGCTGTAGTCGACGGCGTCCTCGATCCGGTCGGCCGCACCGCGCTCCCCCACCTCGAGCTCGACGTCGTACAGGAACCGCTGCCCCTGATTCCGTTCGTAGTCGTGGACGCCGTGGTACCCGAAGAGCTCGAGGCCGACGAGCTCGATCTTCACGGCCCGTCCATCACGGCCTGCGCCACGCCCAGCGCCTCCACGTGGCCCCGCACGTCGTGCGCGCGGATGATCCACGCGCCGCGGTCGTACGCGGACACCGCAGCCCCGATCGATGCCCACTCGCTTCCGACCGTCGCCGCGGCATCGCCGAGCGCGCGGCCGAGCGAGCTCTTTCGCGAGAACCCGATCACCACGGGGCGCCCGATCGCAGTCAGCTCGGGCAGCCGCCGGACGAGCTCGAAGTTGTGCTCGACCGTCTTCCCGAACCCGATCCCGGGGTCGAGGCAGACGTGCGCCTCCGGGATCCCGGCGGCGACCGCTTCTGCGAGCCGGTCCTCGAGGAACGCCTTCACCTCCGAGACGACGTCCTCGTAGCGCGGCGCGATCTGCATCGTCCGCGGCTCACCGAGCATGTGCATCAGGCAGACGTAGGCTCCCGAGTCGGCGACCACTCCGGCGAGCTCGGGATCGCCGCGAAGCGCGGTGACGTCGTTCACGAGCTCGGCGCCGAGCTCGAGCGCCCGGCGGGCGACCTCCGCCTTCGCCGTGTCGATCGAGACGGGCGAGCCGACGAGCGACTCGAGGACGGGAACGACGCGCCGCAGCTCCTCGTCGAGCGGCACGCCCTCCGATCCGGGACGGGTCGACTCGCCGCCGACGTCGATGATCGCGGCTCCCTCGTCGAGCATCCCGAACGCTGCGGTCGACGCCGCTTCAGGCTGCAGATGCGCCCCTCCGTCCGAGAACGAGTCGGGGGTGACGTTGACGACGCCCATGACCGCCGGCCGGGCAAAGCGCTCCTCGATCGGCGGCCGCGAAGTCACGGCCTGATTCTTGCGGTCCACGTCGCGGTCGCGACGCAGCGGGAGCGCGGGCTACGCGCCTTCCGGCTCGGGCGGCTGCATGGCCGAGCCCGGAAGCGGGAACGGCCGCGGCTTCGGCTGCGTGCGCGTGCGGGCCTTCGGCTCGGGCTCCGGCTCGACCTCGGGCTCGTCCGGGAAGAGCGTCTCCTCGGACTCGCCGGCGAGCAGGCGCTCGAACTGATCCTTGTCGATCGTCTCGTGCTCGATCAGGATCTGCGAGATCCGGTGGAGGTCGTCCATGTGCTCGCGCAGCACCTTGAGGGCGAGCTCGTGCCCGTCCTCGATGATCCGGCGGACC
>DASZLW010000098.1:0-33687 GCA_035552175.1 Gaiellaceae bacterium
GCGGGGCCGTCGCATGTTCGCCTCGACCGCGTAGCGGAGGCCGTCGTACTGGAGCCACTGCGAAGCGCGCCGCATCGTCTCGAGATCGTCGATCGTCCCACCGAAGCAGGCCTCGACGAGCGGCGCGTTGTTCCACCAGGCACCAAGATGCTCGTAGACCGGGTTCGAGCGGTCGACCGGCCAGCGGTGCTCCGCGCCGATGAGCTCTTCGTGGGTGCTGCGGTTGGCCATCCCCTCGACACCGAACTCGCTGTGCAGGATCGCGGTTCCGGCGTCGTAGAGCGCATAGTGCGCCCGCAGCCCCTGGTGCTCCCAGGGACCGTGGACGTCGTGCTGGCCCTGCGGATCGTCCTCGATCAGGTCGAGCCGGTTGAGGAAGCGCGGCCCCGAGGGCGAGGTCGGCAGCCAACCGCGGCCGGGATCGAGGCTGCGCACGACGTCGTGCACGGCGGCGAGCACCGGATGGGCGTCGTCGAGCGGGACGTCGTCTCGTCCCTCGGCCCGCTCGGCCAGCTCGTTGCCTCCGCACCAGAGCGCGAGCGACGGGTGACGGCGGCGGCGCAGCACGACCGCCCGCGCCTCGTCGCGCATGAGACCGACGAATCCCGGGTCTGCCGCCGGAACGCTGTCGATGCCCGAACTCGAGAGCGCGAGCTCCTGCCAGAGAAGCAGCCCGAGCCGGTCGCAGGCCTCGTAGAGCTCGGTCGTCTCGACGAGGCCGCCGCCCCAGACCCGGAGCAGGTTCACGTGGGCGCGCACGGCGAGACCGAGCAGCCGCTCGAGCTTCGCGGCGCGCGGGACGCCGTAGAGCGGATCGAGCGGGCACCAGTTCCATCCCTTCAGGTATGTCGGCTGCCCGTTGACGACGAGCCGGTAGGGCAGCACGCCGGGCTCGGGCGGCTCGAACCGGACCGTGCGGAATCCTGCGTACAGCACCTTGCCGCCGAGCTCGTAGGGGTAGAGGTGCTGCCCGCCGAGGCCGTTCGGCCACCAGAGGCGGGGCTCCTCGACGCGCAGGATCACCTCTCCGTCCGCCTCGACCGTCCCGATCCCGTCCTCGTAGCGGACCTCCGGGAAGAGCTCGGGACCGTCCGCGAGCTCGACCGGACGCCAGATTCCCTGGTGCACGAGGCGCGGGCAGAAGTCCCAGCCGTAGTTCATCCGCGGCTTGTGGACGCGCACCCGGCTCGTCCGCCCGACCTGGGGCTCGCTCGGCGGCGCCGGGTGGACGACGACGGCGAGCAGGTGCTCGCGGCCGTCGTCGAAGGCGGACACGTCCACGTCGAAGGGGCGGAACATCCCCTCGTTCCGCGCGAGCTCGATCCCGTCGAGGAGCACCGTGCAGGAGTGGTCCACCCCGCCGAACCGAAGCGCCGTGCGCCCGCCGGTCGAGAGACGCCGGCGGTACACCCAGGCGCGCTCGGGCACCCATTCGAGCAGGAGGCTGTTGCGCTCCCGGTAAGGGGTCGGCACCTCGCCGGCGCGGACGAGATCGTCGAGGACGCTTCCCGGAACGCGCGCCGGGAGCCACCCCGGAGCGTTCCAGGCCCGGTCGGGCCCGACGTGCCAGCGCCACTCCTCGCCGAGGCAGCCGCGAAGCTGCCAGCCCTCACCGAGCTCGGTCACGACTCGAGGAGGTCGGTCTCGACCGCGGGGCCCTCGCCCGGCGGGAGCCGGAAGGTCTTGACCTCGCTCGGCCGGAAGTCCGCCGACCACGTCCGGCCGAAGATCTCGAACGTCGCGCCTCCCTCCCGTCCCTTGCTCTCGTAGGCGCGGAGGACGAGCGAGCCGTCGTCGTCCTCGGCGCGCTTCACGACCGCCAGCAGCGCCCCCTCGCCCCGGCCGTACGACGAGCGGGCGGGCAGCGGGCCGGCGTGGGAGCTCTCGAGCAGCGGGTACACCGGCTGGTTCAGCTCGGCGGCGAGCTCCACGACGCGCGCTTCGCGCCAGTCGCCGGCGTGGGGCACGAGCCGCACGCCGAAGGACTGCCGGCCCTGGTCCATGTAGTCGTACGTCCCGTCCGGGTCGAGAGTGCGCGGCTCGTGCCACGCCCATACCGGGCTGCGAACGGCCGAGATGCCGATGTCGCCGCCGCGGACGTCGAACCCGTGCTTCGCGTCGTTGAGGACGGCGAGCCCGGCGCCGCGGCCGGACACGTCGACCCACGCCTGCCCCGGCTGCTCGTCTCCATCCGCCGGCCGCTGCAGGTGGCCGTACGGGATCTCGTACGTCGCGACCTCGGTCTCGACGCTCGTCGGGTAGCGCAGCTTCAGCAACTTCAGCTGCTCGTGCCAGTCGAGCTCGACCCGCACGTCGACATGGCGCGCGTCGCTTCCGAGGAGGTAGTCCTCCACGAGCCTCGAGCGGCCGTAGCGGCTCTCGACCCGCAGCCGGCTCCGCACCGGGCCGTGCTCGACGACGCTCGCGGAGACCGGCTCGAACTCACCGATCTCGTCGGAGTAGGCGCGGATGCGGTGCCCCCACGTGTCGGACGGGTCGTCGACGACGACCGCGTGCCGAGCGCCCGGTGCGGCGAGGTCGGCGCCGGTCGCCTTCAGCACGAACCGCGCGAGCCGACCGGTTGCGGGATCGACCTCGAGGAGCAGATGCTCGTTCTCGAGGGTCGTCCCTTCCGGCAGCGGCGCGGCCGGCTCGCCGGCGGGAGCGAGCCGGTAGGTGGCCCACCCGAGCGACGGCAGCTCGACCGGGAAGGCCAGACGGCCGCGGGAGCCGCCGAGGGTCGTGTAGCCGAGCGTCGCCTGGACGGGCACCTCGGTCCCGCGCTCGTCGAGGAGGCGCGCCATCTCGCCCGCAAAGCCCGCGAACTCGAGCTCGACATCCGCCCGCACGGGCCAGGCGTGCGGATTGAAGACCACGACGGGCGTCGTCCCCGGCTCGGCCGACGTCTCGACCTGACGGGCGATCGCCTGCACCGCGCGGTTGAAGGCGAGCGAAGCGAGCGAGGAGGCGTGCCCGAGCTGGTCTCGTGCATCCTCGTAGGCCGGCGCGATCGAGGTTCCGGCGATCGTGTCGTGGAACTGGTTGAGCAGCAGCAGCTTCCACCCCTCGGTCAGCTCGGCCAGAGGGTAGGGCTGCCCGGCGATCGCCTCGGCGAGAACCGAGAGCTTCTCCGCACGCTGCAGCAGGTTCTCCGCGCGACGGTTCCAGCGCTTGATCCCGGAGTGCGACGTGTAGCAGCCGACACCGTGGTGCTGCAGCTCGCCGCGGTGAGCCGGGACGTCCCCGGGCCTCGAGACGGCGTCGAAGTACGCGCGCACCGAGCTCGGCCGGAGCTCGGGCAGGCCGTCGGTCGCGTTCAGCCGGGCGATCGAGTCGAGGTTGGCCCTCGTGGGGCCGCCGCCGTGGTTGCCGACGCCGTAGAAGACCATCAGCTCGGCGGCACCGGCGGGGAGCTGGGCGAGAGCCTTGTCGACGTGGTGCCCGAGGTCCTCGCCGGGGGCGCAGTACTCGTGGGGGATCCTGTAGGCGAGCACGCTCGAGCCGTCCGGCGACTCCCAGCGGAAGAGCGGTCCCGGCAGCGCGAGCTCGTGCGGGCCGGGTCGCAGGAAGACATAGGAGTCCATCCCTGCGGCACGGAGGAGCTTCGGGATCGAGGCGTTGTGGCCGAAGGAGTCGAGGTTCGCGCCGGTCGTCGCCGAGATGCCGAACCGCTCCCGCAGGTACCGCTGGCCGTAGAGAGCATGGCGGGCATACGACTCGCCGGCCGGGATGTTGCAATCCGGCTCGAGCCACCAGCCGCCGATCACCTCCCACCGTCCCTCGGCGATCCGCTCGCGGATCCGGTCGAAGAGGTCGGGATCCGTCTCCTCGATCCAGGAGAAGAAGACGACCGAGTCGGACGTGAAGACGAAGTCGGGATACTCCTCCATCCGCTCGAGGGCCGAGACGAACGTCGCCCGTACCTCCTGGTAGCCCTCCGGCCACTGCCAGAGCCAGACCGGGTCGATGTGCGCGTTCCCGATCATGTGGACGAGTCGCCGCACCCGGCTCACCGCCCGTCTGCCCATTCGTCGACCGACTCGAGGAGCAGGTGCAGCAGGAGCACGTGCATCTCCTGGACGCGCGCCGTCACGGTCGACGGCACGACGAGCGCGTGGTCTGCCTGCTCCGCAGCCGGCATGCCGTCCCCGCCCGTGAAGAGCACCGTCGCCGCCCCTCTTTCACGAGCCGCGGCGAGCCCCCGGACGACGTTGGCCGAGCGGCCGCTCGTCGTGAACCCGGCGACGACGTCCCCGGGACGTGCGAACGCCCTGACCTGCCGCGCGAAGACCTCGTCGAACTCCCAGTCGTTGGCGATGCACGTGAGCACGGTCGGGTCGGCGGCGAGGGACTGCGCCGGCAGCGGGCTGCGGTCGCGTTCGAACCGCGCGACGAGCTCTTCCGCGAGGTGCAGCGAATCGGCCGCGCTGCCGCCGTTCCCGAACGTGTAGAGACGGCCGCCGCCCTCGAAGCAGGCGATGAGGAGTGCCGTCACCCGCCCGAGCGCCGGCAGGAGCTCCGCCACCCGCCCCGCAAGCTCCACGTGCTCGATGAGCGACTGCTGGGCGTCAGCCACGCTCGTCGCCGCCGGCCGGCGTCGCCTCGTACACGATCGCGGCCGCTCCGGCCACGCCGACTCGCTCGCCGAGGGCGGCGGGCACGATGCGCGCCTCGCCGGCCGGGCTCATCGCCCCGTCACGCACCGCGGCGCGGAGAGGGCCGAAAAGCCGCTCGCCCGACCGGCTCACCCCGCCCCCGATCACGACGAGCTCCGGCTCGAAGAGGTTCACGATCGACGTGACACCGCAGGCGAGCGCCTCGATCGTCTCGTCCCACACCCTGGCCGCGCCCGGATCGCCGTCGCGCGCCGCCGCAGCGACCTCCTCTGCCGTGTCGTAGCGGAGACCCGCCTCGCGCGCCCGTTCCACGATCGAGGTCCCAGAGACGTAGGCCTCGAGACAACCGGCACGGCCGCAGCTACGGCAGGGGCGGCCGTGCCAGTCGACCGTGACATGGCCGAGCTCGCCGCCGTTTCCGCCTGCTCCCCGGTAGAGCCGGCCGTCGATGACCGCGCCACCGCCGACCCCGGTCGAGACCGTGAGGTAGACCATGTTGAGGGTCCCCCGTCCCGCCCCCCAGCGGTGCTCGCCCGCGGCTGCGGCGGTCGCGTCGTTCTCGAGCGTCGCGGTCCGCCCGTAGGCCCGTTCGGCAAGCTCGGAGACGTGGACGTCCCGCCACCCGCGCAGGTGCGGCGGTGCGATCAGCACGCCCCGCTCGGCGTCGAGCGGCCCCCCGCATCCGATCCCGACGTCGGAGATCTCGTCCCACGCGACCCCCGACGCGGCGACGGCATCGCGCCCGAGCGTGAAGAGCCGCTCGAGCGTCGGCTCTGCGCCCTCCTCGGAGTTGCTCGGTGCGACGAGGAAGGAGCGGACGGCTCCATCCGGGCCGACGACCCCTGCGGCCAGCTTCGTCCCACCGATGTCGAGCGCCAGCACCGGCCGCCGCGCGCCGCTGCCTGTGCGTACTTCCGCCCGCATCAGCCCTTGCGTCCCTGGAGGCTGATCCCCTCGATGAAGTACCGCTGGGCGAGGAAGAAGACGAGGATCAACGGGAGCGTCGCGAGGATCGTCGCCGCCAGGATCAGCTCGTAGTCGCCGTTCCCTCCGGTCTGCGGCGAGAACTGCGACAGCAGGCCGTAGAGGCCGCGGGGGATCGTGAAGCTGCTGTCGGAGTGCAGGTAGATGAGCGAGTTCTGGAGATCGGTCCAGCTCGCCTGGAACTCGAAGATCCCGGTCACGATCAGCGCCGGCTTCGCGAGCGGCACCGCGATCCGCCAGAACATCGTGAAGAAATTGTCTCCGTCCATGCGCGCGGCCTCGAAGAGCTCGCGCGGTATCCCGAGGAAGAACTGGCGCTGCAGGAAGATGTAGAAGCCGAAGCCGAAGATGTTCGTCACCCAGAGCGGGTACTGGGACTCCGCGAGCCCCACGTGGCGGAAGATCAGGTACCTCGGGATCATCGTCACGGCCGCGGGAAGCATCATCGTCGAGAGCACGCAGCCGAAGAGGAAGTTCCGGCCCGGGAACCGGAAGTACGCGAATGCGAACGCGGTCAGCGCACTCGAGAACGTCATCGTCACCGACGCGAGCACGGCGATGTAGAAGCTGTTCCAGAACCAGTGGAGGACCGGCGCCACATGCCAGATCTCGACGTAGTTGTAGAAACGCCAGTGGGTGGGGATCAGCTTGTTGTCGAAGACGTAGCCCCGGGGCTTGAGTGAGGCGCTCAGCGCCCACAGGAACGGGTAGATGAAGAGCACGGTCAGGAAGAGCAGGATCGCGATGAAGACCGCGTTCCTGGCCCAGGCCCAGGTGGGGGTGAAGCGCGGCCGGCGCGGCCCGTGCTCGGCGCCCGCTGCAACCGGGACGAAAGGCGGCGTTGGCGTGTCCGCGAGGCCCGGCGCCTGGCTGCTCACTTCGGCTGCCCTCCCGGGTAGTAGACGAAGCGGCGGCTGCCGATGAACTGCACGGTGGTGATCACCGCGATCACGAGGAAGAGGAGCCAGGCCATCGCCGAGGCGTAACCGATGTGGAAGTCGACGAACGCCTGCTGGAAGAGGTAGATCACGTAGGTGAGCGACGCGTCGCCGCCGCTCGAGGTGCCGTTCGGGTTGAAGTAGTAGGCGGTGTAGATCTGCGCGAAGATCTGGATTCCGTTGATCGTGAGGATGATGAAGGTGAAGAAGAGGGCGGGGCTGATCATCGGCAGCGTTACGTCCTTGAATCGACGCCACGCCGGTGCACCGTCCATCTCGGCGGCCTCGTAGAGCTGGCGCGGGACGCCCTTGATCGCCGCCAGGTAGATGACGACGTTCGCGCCGACCTGCCACAGCATCATGAAGACGAGGCCCGGCTTGACCCAGTTCGGGTCGGTCTCCCAGAAGGGCTGCGGGATGTGCACGATCGCGAGCGCCCGGTCGACGAGCCCGTAGGTGCCGTTGAAGAGCAGGAGGTAGAGGATCCCCTGCGCGACCGGCGGCGTCAGCACGGGCAGGTAGAACGCCGTGCGGAAGAACCCGGCCGCCTGCCCGATCCGCGAGAGCATCATCGCAAGGCAGAGGGCGAAGACCATCGTGCCGACCACGTAGAGCGGCGTGAAGATCGCCGTGTTCTCGAGCGAGGTCTTGATATAGGGGTCGTGGACGATCTGGTGGTAGTTGCTCCACCCGACGCCGTGGGTCGTCCCGATCACGCTGTAGTCCGTGAACGAGAGCACGAGGCTCGCGATCATCGGGCCGAACGAGAAGACGAGGAACCCCACCAGCCACAGCGAGATGAACCCGTAGGCCCACCAGGTCTCGCGCTCCTTGAAACCCGAGGCCCAGCGCCGGACCCTCGTTCGAGGGCCCGGCGCCCGGATCGTCGTCGTGCCTACCGCCACGCGCCGGCTCCCGTTCCGCCTACTTGGCGGACGAGATCGCGGAGACCGCCTCCTGCTGGGCCTGATCCAGTGCCTGCTTCGGCGACTGCTGGCCCTGGAGGACGCGGTTGACGGCGTTCGTCCAGTCGGTCTTGATCTCCTCGCCGGCCGGCGAGACGGAAATGCCGAACGAGTTGGCCATCACGCGCAGGAGCGTCTTGTACGCAGTGTTCCACTGCGCGTACTTCGGCGACGCCTTGAACACGTGCTTGTAGATGTCGTTGTCGGCGGTGGTGTTCGCGGTGAAGAGACCGGTGAAGGGCTGTCCCGCTTTGGCAACCTTCGCGGCGCGCTCCTTGGCCGCGGCCATCCACGTGCTGACCGAGGTCATCGTCTTTGCCCAGGTGCAGGCCGCATCCGGATTCTTCGCGGCCTTGGGGATCACCCACACCGATCCGCCCTCGTAGTTGATCGGCTGCCCCTGCCGGTTCGTGAACGGCACCGAGGCGATGCTGATCTGCGGCGAGGTCTGCGCGAGCACGTTGTAGTACCAGTCCTCGATCGGGAAAGCTCCGAGCTGGTTCTTCGCGTACTCGTTCCCGTTCCCGAAGAAGTCGAACGTGTTGCGGAACGACGAGAAGGCGTTCCAGCCGCCCTGCTCCTTGATCAGGCTGACCGCGTAGGTCAGGGCGGCAACCGTCTTCGGCGCGTTCAGGTAGGGCGTCATGCCGTTCGACGACAGCAGCGGCTGGCCGTTCGCCATCGCCCAGAGCGGCAGGAACTCGGGCAGCTTCGGATCGAACCCGATGCGCGTGACCTTGCCGTTCGAGATCTGGACGAGCTTCTTCGCGACCTGCGACAGCTTCGCCCAGTTCGTGGTCGAGATGTCGGAGACCTTGAGTCCCGCGGAGGCGACGACCTGCTTGTTGACGATCAGCGTCCGTGCGTTCTCGAACTCGGGGATCCCGTAGACCTGGCCGTCGTACGAGACCTCCTGCACCGCCGCCTTGCGGTACTGCGACATGTCGATCTTCTGGGAGCTGATGCACGAGGTGAGCGGCTGGAGCACACCCTTGGCGGCATACGTCCCGACATCCTGTCGATCCATGTAGACGAGATCGGGGGCGTTGCCGCCGGCGATCGCGGTGAGGAACTGCTGGTCGTTGAACCCGCCGTCCGGATTCACGATCTTGGCCGGCGACACGGCCTTGGTCGCGATCGCGGCGCGGGTCTGGGCGACGTCGTCGCCCTTGCCGAAGCCCATGATCGTGAGCGTCCCGCTGTCGTTGACGACGCTCGGGCGGGCGCTTGCGAAGCTCGCCCCGACCAGAATGCAGAGCGCTCCCACCGAGGCGAGCGCGAGGATCTTGCTGCGACCCGACATCCGCTTATTCCCCCTCCTGACTAGTGAATCTGGGCCTGCCCGGACTGATATGGCAACGTAACCACATTTCCCACACTCCGTCAACCGTTCCGCCACCTGGAAGTCGGAACGCCGCCGGGTTCTTCCACATCTCGCCGGAAGTAGTCCTCGGCCGCCGGGGCGGCGACTCGCGGCCTCAGCTTCTGCGGCCGGTCGAGCCCCGGATCACGAGGCTCGGCTGGAGGATCTCGACCGAGCTCACGGGCGAGGGAGCGGCGAGGCGCCGGAGCAGCAGACGGGCCGCGTGGCGGCCGAGGTCGAGGATCGGCTGGGCGACGACGGTCAGCGGAGGGTCGACCATCTCCATCCACGGGACGTCGTCGAAGCCGACGAGGGACACGTCTTCCGGGATGCGCAACCCGCGGCGGCGGATGACCCGCCAGGCCTCTTCGGTGAGCAGGTTGTTCGCCGCGAAGACCGCTGTCGCACCGGCGCGATCGAGGAGCCCCTCGATGCGCTCCGGAATGTCAGGCACGTGAAGCGGGATGCGGAGGACGAGGTCCTCGTCGGGCGGCACACCGGCCCGCGCGAGCGCCTTCCGGTAGCCCTCGAGGCGACCAACGTCGGTCGTCCAGTCGGTCTCGACGCCGAGGAAGGCGATCCGCCGGTGGCCGAGCCCGAGCAGGTGCTCGGTGGCGTGGGCCGCTCCGCGCTCGTTGTCGATCACCACCGCATCGCACGGCACCCGGACGAGCCGGCGGTCGACCTCGACCACGGCGACCCCCTGCGAGATGAGGAGCTCGCCGGCCTCCGCGCCGGCGGGGGTCATGATCACGCCGGGGGCGCGCATCGCGAGGAACGTCCGCGCGCCGGCGACCTCCGCGTCGAGCTCGCTGTTGTCGCCGAGCACCACCATCTGATGTCCCGCCTCCCGCAGCACCTGCTCGATCCCGGCTGCGAGCCTGGCGTAGAACGGGTTGGCGAGATCGGAGACGACCACTCCTATCGCCCTGCTCGTGCGGTGCTTGAGCGTGCGCGCGGATGCGTTCGGGACATACCCGAGCCGGTTCGCCGCCTCGAGCAGGCGCTCGCGAACGGGCGCCGAGACGTAACCGCGGCCGCTGAGCGCACGCGAGGCCGTGGACGGAGACGTTCCCGCCTCGCGGGCGAGATCGACGAGCGTGACCGGCTGCGGAGACGCGGCGACCGGAGGCGATTCGAGGGTCACGGCCGCCACTCCCGGCGGCCCCAGACCCGGCGGATGGCCTCGTAGTCGTCGTCCTCGAGCGCCTCACCGGTCGCGTCGAGGTGCGTCGCGTAGTAGAGGGAGGGCACGCCGAGCGCCGGCTTCGCCTCGAGGAACGCGCGCCATGTGCGCCGGTCCGGGAGGCACCAGTCGTCCGTGTCGATGGGCAGCTCGGGAACGGCGGCGCGGACGACGCCCGCCCGGTAGCGCATCTGGGGCACGACGGCGTCCGTCGGCGGCGGCCCCGGATCGTCGAGGCGGAGCACGTCGTTGAGCCTGATCATGTCGGTGACGTCGACGAAGGCCGGATGGGGGGTGTGGGTGATCACGAGCGCGTCGGGGTTCGCCTCCTTCACGGCTGCATACACCAGGGAGAGGAGATCGTGCAAGAGGGCGATCCCCCACCCGCGTCCGTGCGCGACGAGCGCAGAGCCGCTCGGCGTCCGGCCGGTGAAGTCGATCTTCAGGCCGTCGGCGCCGAGCCCGGAACGGCCGACGAGGCGTCCCATGACCTCCCGGAGCAGCTCCCTCGCAGCCGGATTCGTCGGGTCGATCGCAACCGGGAGCCCGTCGGGGCGGCGGATGCAGAGCTCGTCCGGGACGCCTTCGGGATCCCACGCCTTCCACCAGAGGAGGACCCGGCTGCCCCGGTCGCGCCGGTCGGCGATCCAGCGGCGGAGGTCGGGCCACTTCACGGGATCCGGCTCGTTGAGACCGTAGGTCGACTGCCACTTGTCGTCGAGCACGACCGTTCCCGGCTCCACCCCGTGCTCCTCGAGCGCCTCGAGGAAGGCGTCGTAGTTCTCCTGGGTCGCGAGCTTCGCGGCGGGCCCCCGTCCGAGCCGGGACAAGTGGCACTGCGCCCCCCAGCCGCAGAAGATCGGCTCGCGCCACCATTCCGGCTCCCGCCTCGTGCGGACGGCGGGCGCCGCACCCAGGCGGACGAGCTCGCCCCGGTGGGCGCGCAGACCCTCGTACGCGCTCGCCTGGCCGGGTTGGAGGATGAGCGCCGGGGCCTCGAACCGGCCTCGGACGGTCGTGTGACCCTCGTGCTCGAGCAAGAGATGGAACGCGCGGTCACCCGGCACGTACGCCGCGCTGACGAAGCGGAGCTCCGAAACGGCGGCGGCGATCCCGAGCGCGAGCCAGCCCCCGTCGACCGAAGCGTCCGGGTCGTCGACCTCGTCCGGAGCGAGCGCGACGTAGAGCGGCGGGGGCGTGAAGAACCAGTGCCCGCGGCCCGGCGTCCCGTCGCCGCTGACACCGAGGATCGCCGGCTCGCTCGCCCCGCGCAGGATCTTCGCGGGGTCACCGGGGTTGGCCGAAAAGAGCGTGCGGAAGCTTGTGCCGGTCGAGACGAAGCCGGTTCCCGCCGACGGGAGTAGGCGACCGCCGAGGAGGTGGACGTCGGTGACGTCGCCGGCCCCCTCGACCCAGGCTCGAAGGACGAGCGTCTCCTCACCGCACTCGAGCCGCAGGCCGGCGCCGGCCCAGGCGGTCGAGGTGCGTTCGACGGCGAGCTCGTCGCCGACGAGCCGGACGTCGTCGACGGCGAGCGTCTCGTCCACGGCTCCGACCCGGTCGAACGCCGACACGAGGCTCAGCGTCAGCCAGTGCTCGCCGGACGGAGACGAGAGCCTCGCCGCGACTGCACCCGGCAGGAGCTCCAGGGTGTAACTCCGGCGCTCGAGGATCACGTCACGCTCACGAGCGCCTCGGCCTGCTGGCCGAACGGGACGTCGCCGACCGTCACGTCGGCGGCGATCGCGACGCGCCTGACCGGGCCTCCCACCGTCACGCGGAACCTCGCGAGCCCCGTGCCGTGCGGCTCGAGCGCGACCTCGCGCGCAGGAGGCTCGCTCGACCAGCCGTCCGGCAACGCGAGCGTGACGGCGGCACTCTCGGCGCGCGCGAATGGATTCAGCACCTCGACCTCCAGCTCGACCGACGCTCCGGAGGCCGCGTGCGAGCGGTAGGGAGCGATGCGGGCGCCGAAGCCCTCGGCTCCGAGATCGATCTCGTCCAGAGGCAGGAGGTCGCGGTGGAGGCGGGCGAGTCGCGCCCCGTCCCGCGTCAGCTCCGCGAGATAGTCGTCCGTCACCTGCCGCGGCGGCCAGTGACCGCTGACGATCAGCTCGGGACGGAGCCGCTCGTAGAGCGCGGCGCTCGCGACGTAGTCGTCGATCCGGAACCGGTTCCGGTACTGGTAGTTGAGGATGTCCGGCTTCACCCCGGCCGAACCGCCTCCCTGCTGGTCACCCGTCGCGAGCACGCGCCGCCCGTCGACCTCGAGCTCGATCGCGGCCGCATACAGCGTGTGGCCGGGGAGCGGATGGGCCGTCAACTCGTACTCGTTCCAGGAGACTGCCGCTCCGAGATCGAGCACCCGGTCGACGGGGATCGGATCGAACCAGAGGCACGGGAGGTCATGCAGCTCGGGCCGTTCGAGCACCGGCGCGACGTTCGCCGGCGCCCAGACCTCGGTTCCGTGCGTCTCGCGCAGGAGCGGGATCCCCGCGACGTGGTCGTCGTGGTAGTGCGTCGTCACCACGGCCTCGACGCGCTCGATCCCGTGGTTTCGTTCGAGCGCGCCGATCGACTCGAGCAGCGGGCGCGTCCAGGCCCGCTCGGCCCCGAGCTCCCAGCCGGTCCAGAGGTCGTAACCCCAGTCGATGAGGAGCGCGGCGCCCGTGGCCGAGAGCAGCGCGTACGAGGTCGCGACGCTCGTGCGGTTGCGCAGGAGGTGGGGCAGGACGGGCTCCCACGGATCGTCGAGCCAGCGCTCGAGGTCCCACGGCTCGGCCTGGCCGCGCCGGAGCTCCATGAGCGCGCCGAGCCGTCTCGAGGTCTCGGCGAGCGCGGCCGCGGGGTTCTCCATCGGCTCCCCGTGGGCGGGCAGGAGCACGTCCGGCCCGCGGCGGGCGAGCATCCCGCACGAGAGGATCGTCGAGGCCTGCCCCTCGACGCCGCTGTACGACCACTGGGTCGCGGCGAGCGACCAGACCTTTCCGGCGGCGTAGACGAGGTCGCCGCTGAACGCGACGCGCCTGCCGTCGAGGTCGCCGAGATAGCTGACCGAGCCCATCGTGTGGCCCGGGGTCGGCAAGGCGAGGAGCTCGACGCCGCCGTAGTCCTCGTGCCGGTATTCGGCGACGGTGCGCGCGGACGGAACCGATTCGAGAAGCGAGAAGCGCGCCTGACGGAGCTCGTAGTCGTTCGCGACGCGCGCCCGGCTCCAGCGCTCGCCCGCACGCGTCACGAGCTCCTGCTCGAAGGGAGGGACCCAGATGCGGGCACCCGCCTCCGCCGCGCGCGCGAGCCCCTGGATCCCGTCGCGGTGGTAGTGGGTGACGAGCACGTCGCTGATCCCGGCGAGGCCCAGCTCGTCGAGCCGGTCGAGCACGGCGCCGCTTCCGAAATCGATGCAGACGCCGACCTCACCTCGCCGGATCACCCACACGTTGCAGGTGTCGCGAACACGGACGATCTCCGGGGCCGACACGCGACGAGTCTAGTTCAGGCCGATCTGGCAACGTTTGCACATCCTTCGGCGGAAAGTGGGTAGATTCCGGATCGTGGGCGAGATCGTTCTCGACGACGTCACGAAGGAGTTTCCCGGTGGCGTGCGGGCGGTCGACGGGGTGGCGATGACGATCGCCGACGGCGAGTTCATGGTGCTCGTCGGACCGTCCGGCTGCGGCAAGACGACGCTCCTGCGCTCGATCGGAGGGCTCGAGAAGGTCACCTCCGGCCGCGTCGTGATCGACGGGAACGACGTCACGACTGCAGCGCCCGCGAACCGCGACCTCGCGATGGTGTTCCAGAACTACGCGCTGTACCCGCATATGACCGTGCGCCAGAACCTCGGATATGCCCTGCGCGTCCGGCGCACGCCGAAGGCAGAGATCAAGCAACGCGTCGAGTCGGCCGCGAAGCTCCTCGGGCTCGACGGCGTGCTGGATCGGCGTCCAGGTGCGCTCTCGGGTGGGCAGATGCAGCGGGTTGCGATGGGGCGGGCGATCGTTCGCGAGCCCACGGCGTTCCTGATGGACGAGCCGCTCTCGAACCTCGACGCGAAGCTGCGGGTGAGCATGCGCACCTCGCTCCAGCAGCTGCACCGCCGGCTCGGCACGACGACCGTCTACGTGACCCACGACCAGGTCGAGGCGATGACGCTCGGGCACCGGGTTGCGGTCATGCGCGACGGCCGCGTGCAGCAGGTGGACGAGCCTTCGCGCCTCTACGACGAGCCGGCGAACCTGTTCGTCGCCGCCTTCATCGGCTCGCCCGCGATGAACCTCGTGCGTGCGGAGATCTCCGGCGACAGCCTGCGCGCCGGCGAGCTCGTGATCCCGCTCGACCACACGCGCCGCCCCGGCCCGACCGACGGGCCGCAGGTCGTGGCCGGGCTCCGCCCGGAGATCTTCGAGGATGCGGCATTTTCGCCGGGATCGGATCTCCCGCAGATCGAGGTGCGGGTCGAGGTGCTCGAGAGCGTCGGCTCGGATGCGTTCGTGTTCTTCCAGCTCGATGCCGAGCCCGTGGTGATCGAGGACGCGCGGTCCGACGAGAAGGAGGACAGCGGGTCGCTGCTCGCCTCCGAGGAGGAGAAGCCGCTCTTCGCCGCCCGAGTCGACCCACGGACGCGGGCGCGCGTCGGAGAGACGCTCCGGCTCACACTCGACCCGTCGCGGCTGTACTTCTTCTCGCCCGACACCGGTGAGAGCCTGATCCGCCGTGCCGCCGCCGCCTAGCGGACGCCGTGACTCGACGAGAAACCGTGCGGCTCGGCCGGTGACGCGAGTGGTCTGCGCGGGCCTCGCGACGCGCGACACGATCTGGCGGGTGCCCTCCCATCCCGCGCCTGACGGGCGCGTCGTCGCGACCGAGCTCTCGACCGCCGGCGGCGGCCCGGCGGCGACCGCGGCCGTCGCGCTGGCGCGGCTCGGAATCGAGACCGCCTTCGTCGGGGCGGTCGGCGACGACGAGGCGGGCGCGTTCGTGCGCGAAGGCCTGGCGGGCGAGGGCATCGACGTCTCTCGCCTGGCCGTGGTGGGCGGGGCCCGCACGGCCGAGAGCACGATCCTCATCGGCCCGGCGGGCGAGCGGGCGATCGTCCACTTTCCCGGCACCGCGCCGCCGCCGCGGATCGACACCGCCGGCGAGTGGCTCCATCTCGATCACGTCGGGTTCGCGATGGAGCGCGACGGCAGCGCGCGCGTGTCCCTCGACGGCGGCAATCCGATCGCACCGCTCGACCTCTCGGGGGTGGCGCTCTACGCACCCACCGAGGAGCGGCTCGTCCAGGACTTCGGCACGCCGCAGGCTGCACTCGACGCCGGGGCAGGCGTTGTCGTCGTGACGCGCGGGATGGCGGGCAGCGCGGCGACGGATCGTCACGGGACGAGCTTCGACGTGCCGCCGCATCCGGTCGAGGCGGTCAGCACGCTCGGAGCCGGAGACGTCTTCCACGGCGCGCTTCTCGCCTACATCGCGCGTGGAGCCGCGCTGCCCGAGGCGCTTCGCGCGGCCAACGCCGCGGCCGCGCTCTCATGCCGCGCGCTCGACGGCCGCTCGGCGATCCCGACGCTCGCCGAGCTCGAGGACGTCATCTCGTGAGCCTCGCGGGCGACGCCGCCGGATCGCCGTGGTGGGCCGAGGCGGTCTTCTACGAGATCTACGTCCGCAGCTTCGCCGACGGGAACGGGGACGGCGTCGGCGACCTCGCCGGCATCCGCTCCCACCTGCGGTACCTGTCCGAGCTCGGCGTGGACGCCCTCTGGCTGACGCCCTTCTACCCTTCCCCCGGCGCAGACCACGGCTACGACGTCGCCGACTACGTGGGCGTCGACCCCCTGTTCGGGACGCTCGACGACTTCGACGCGCTCGTCGCCGACGCGCATGGGATGGGCCTGAGGCTGATCGTGGACATCGTCCCGAACCACACGTCGAACGAGCACCCGTGGTTCCGGAACGCCCTCGAGGACACCTCTCATCCCGATCGGTCGCGGTATTTCTTCCGGCCGGGACACGGCGACCGGCCCCCCAACAACTGGCCTTCGAACTGGGGCGGCCCGGCGTGGACGAGGGAGTCGCCGGGCGGCGAGTGGTACCTGCACCTCTTCTCCCCGGAGCAGCCCGATCTCGACTGGGAGAGCGACCTCGTGCGTGACGACTTCGAGCGGATCCTGAGGTTCTGGCTCGACCGCGGGGTGGACGGCTTCCGGATCGACGTGGCCGCGGCGCTCTACAAGGACGCGACGCTGCAGGACGAGGACGAGCCGTTTCCGGAGGCCGCCTTCACGACCGAGTGGCGCCGCGCAGTCGACCAGCCCGCGGTCCACGACGTCTACCGTCGCTGGCGGCGCATCGTGGGCGAGTACGACGCGGACCCGGTGCTCGTGGGCGAGGTCGTCTTCTCCGACCCCGCGCGCCTCGCGCCGTATGTGCGGCCGGACGAGCTCCACCTGGCCTTCAACTTCACGCTGCTCTTCGAGGACTGGGATGCCGCGGCCATCCGCTCGGCTATCGACCGGTCGCTTGCCGCGCTTGCCGGGGTCGGCGCGCCGCCCACCTGGGTCTTCGAAAACCACGACGTCACCCGGCTTCCCACCCGCTACGGAGGCGGCAAGAGGGGACTGCGCAAAGCGCGAGCCGCCGCCCTGCTGCTGCTCGCGCTCCCGGGCCCGGTGTTCGTCTACCAGGGCCAGGAGCTCGGGCTCGAGGAGGTCGAGCTCCCTGACGCGGTGCGGCAGGATCCGATCTTCCGTCGCTCGAACGGCACCCGCCTCGGCCGCGACGGCTGCCGCGTGCCGATCCCGTGGAGCGGGGGCGCTCCGGGATTCGGGTTCACGACCGGCTCGCCCTGGCTGCCGATGCCTCCGGACTGGACCGGGAAGACGGTTCACGCGCAGACGAGATCGCCCGGCTCCCCGCTCGAGCTCTACCGGCGCGCGCTCGAGCTTCGACGCGGCATCTCGGGGCCGCTGCGCTGGCTCGACGCGCCCGCCGGCGCGCTCGTGCTCGCACGCGGCGAGCTCGTCTGCGCCGTCAACCTCGCCGACGACCCGTTGAGGCTTCCGCCCGGCGAGGTCGTACTCGCGAGCGAGGCTCCGGCCGACGGCGCGCTGCTCCCGGGCACGGCGGCCTGGATCACCGGCGCGAGCCGCTGAGGGCCGGCGCCTCGGGGCGCCCTCAGGCCGGGGGCTCGCCGTGGTCCACGACCATGAGGTGGCCGGGCTCGACGGGCGGCCGCTCGATCTCGAGGCCGGCGAGCCGGCGGGCAGCCGCTTCGGGCTCGACGTCGTCGAGGAAGAGCCCGAGCCCGGTCTCGCTGCTCGCCCGGATCTTGACCTGCTGCGAGCTCCGGTTGAGCGGATAGAGCTCGAAGCAGAGGTGCCAGTCAGGCTGATCGCGCGGCGCTTCCTGGGCGACCATCATGTAGGGGGCGGGGAAGCCGAGGAGCGCGTCGAGGCGTCGGACGGCCTCGTCCAGGGCGACGATCAGGTCGATCTGCTCCGACGGCTCGAGGTCGCCGAGCCGGCCGGCACCGTGCCGCCTGGCGCGCACGGCGAGCTGGTAGGGCCAGCGAGGCGCGAACGGGACCGAGACGACGAAGCCGGCGTTCGCGGCGATCAACCGGGGCGACAGCTCATCCGTCCCGACGGCGGCGCAGGAGAGGCACTCGCCTCGTCCACGGGCTCGATGATGCGCCTCGGCTTTGGCGGCGATCACCGGCGGGATGTGATCGACCGCGTAGATCTGGCCGTGGGGATGGGAGATCGTCGCGCCCACCGCCGCGCCCCGGTTCTCGAAGATCGAGACGTACGCGTGCGCCGGATCGGCCCAGAGCTCGCGGGACCGGTCGGTCCAGACGGCGAGCACGCGGCCGAGCTCGGTCGGCGACAGATCGCCGAAGCTGGCGTCGTGGCGTTCGGTGTACAGCACGATCTCCGCGCGGCCGCGGGCAGGACCGGTCGGTCCCTCGAGCGAGGGCGGCGGCGGCGGGTCGGGCCGAAGCGGCGGGAACCGGTTGTCGAACACCGCCGCGTCGTACGGAAACGGCACCTCGAACCCGCCCGGGCAGAACGGGCAACGGGCGCCGTCGGGGGCCGGGCCGCTCTCGGCGGGCCGCACGTTACGGGCCGGCGAGATCACGACCCAGCTCCCGGTGAACACGTCGAGCCGCCTGTGCACCCCCACGGTCTCTACCTCGGCGTCGGCTTTCCGGTCGGGGAGGCGCCCCCTCAGCGGGCCGTAGACGAGCAGGCGCCGCCCGTCGGAATGTCGGAGCTCGTGCCGCTCGAGCGAGAGCGGGACGCTCATCCGGACACCAGGCCGGCTCGCGACGCGGCGGCCGCGCCGTCGACGGTCGGGCACACGAGGGCGGTTCCCTTCCGCCGGGCTCGGGCCTCGTAGGCCTGGCTGACGGAGGCGGCGAACGCCTCGGCGCGCGATGACTCGGAGAGGGCGAGCACCGAGCCGCCGAATCCGCCGCCCGTCAACCGGGCGCCGATCGCGCCGTTCTCGTAGGCGAGGTCGACGAGCAGGTCGAGCTCGGGGGTCGAGACCTCGTAGTCGTCACGCAGGCTCTGGTGGCTCGCGCGCATGAGCTCGCCGATCCGACGGCCGTCTGCTCCACCGGGCGACTCGAGGGCACGGACGAGATCGCGAACCCGCTCGTTCTCCGACACGACGTGCCGGAGCCGGCGGGTCGCGAGCTCGTCGAGCCCCCGGCCGCGCGAGGCCGCCATGGCCTCGTCAAGCGTGAGCTCCGAGGGAAGCCTCCCCTCGAGCGCGACAAGCGCTCGTTCGAGCTCGGCGCGCCGGGTCGCATACCCCGAGCTGGCGTTCGAGTGCCGGACGCCGGAGTCGAAGACGACGATCGCCGCCTCTTCGGGGAGGCGAACGAGACTCCACTGCTCCGTCGTACAGTCGAGGAGCAGGGCGTGCCCGCGGACGGAGAGCAGCGACGCAGCCGGATCCATCAGCCCGCACGGGACGCCGAGGGCGTCGTTCTCGGCATCGCGCGCGAGCCGAGCCAGCGCGAGCGGCGAGAGCTCGAAGCCGGCCGCCCGGCACAGAGCGAGGCCGACCGCGACCGTGAGCGCCGCCGACGACGAGAGCCCGGCTCCGATCGGAACGGTCGAAGCGATCGTCCCTTCGATCCCGACCGGAGCTCGTCCCTGCTCGTCGAGAAAGCGCGCGACGGCCGCGATGCAGCGCCCCCAGCCGGGCAGGTCCCCGGTCCCGCTCCCGTCGGGTGCGAGCTCGACGGATTCCTCGAGCGCCAGCGAACGGAGCGCGATGCGGTCCGGTGCAACCGAGCCGCTGATCGTGACGCCGAGGGCGATCGCGGCGGGAAGCACCAGGCCTCCCGAGTAGTCCGTGTGCTCCCCGATGAGGTTCACACGGCCGGGCGCAAAGATCGCGTAGGTCGGTCCCATCGCGCCCTATCGTTCCACGCGCCGAGGGCATCCGGCCGGCCGCTCAGCGGTAGGTCGAGGCGGCATGCCCGCGCGGCCCTCCTGCCGAAGGCGATCGGTTCTCCCCTGGAGCACGGCTTCTCACGCGTGTTTACTCGCAGCGACCGAGACGCTCTCGATGCCGTAGGTGTTGCAGGCGTCCAGGGCGCGATCGGAGACGAACTCGTAGCTGTTCTTGCGCACCGTCTCGGCGTGGAAGCCGGCTGCTTCGATCGCGTGGAGGTAGCTGTCGAGTGGAATGGCGCCCGCGATGCAGGCAGCCCATAGCTCGACCTTGCGCCGGGTGTTCTCTTTGAGCGGCCTGGCGCTCACGATGTCGGCAAGGACGAGTCGACCGCCGGGCCGGAGCACGCGCGCGGCTTCGCGGAAGACTCGGTCCTTCACGGGTGAGAGGTTGACGACGCCGTTGGAGACGACTGCGTCGAAGGAGCCGTCGGCGAACGGCAGGGTGTCGATGCTCGCGTTCACGAAGGAGACGCGGGCGAAGCCGGAGGAGTCGCAGAGGGCTGTCGCCTTGTCGATCTGCTCGTCGGTGAAGTCGATCCCGACGACCCGTCCGTTCTCGCCGACCTGCACGGCTGCGCAGAAGGCGTCCGTACCGGTGCCCGAGCCGAGATCGAGCACGTGGTCGCCGGGGGCGAGTGCGGCGAGGTCGAGGTGATAGCCGACGCCTGCGAAGGATGCGAGCGCGGCGGCCGGGATGGCGTCGAGCAGCGTCGCCGGGTAGCCGCAGCGGATGGCGACCGCACGACCGATCTCGAAGTGCAGGTCGGCGGACTCGTTGCGTGCGACCCGGCGGTACATGTCCTTGACGTGACGCTCGAGCGCTCCTCGATCGACCAGCGTCGTTGCGTCGCTTTGCGCGTTCATGCTTCTCTCCATTCTCGGTTCGAGTTGATTGCGGACGTCGTCCTTCGCTCGTCGTGGTGTCGAACCGGCTTCAATGCGTGCGCGCGACCGCCTCGAGGTAGGTCGCGGGGATCGCCGTGGCGCCGCTGCCGAGGCGGTCGAACCGCTCGACCAGCGCGACGATGTCCGCCTCGAGCTTGCTCGCACCGTCGGCGTCGAGGGCGGCGAACGCCTTCACGGTCGGGCCGTACCAGGTGCGGAAGAACGTGACGAAGTCCTCGGGCGAGGCGAACCGGAACGTGAACGTGCGCTCGACGACCTCCAGCCACGCGAGCCGGTCGCCGATCAGGTCACGCAGGTGCGCCTCGGTTCCCCATCGGAGGGGCGAGACGACACCGGGCGGGGGCGCGACGTGCGCTCCCACGGTGTGGAACAGTTCGCCGATGAACCCGTCCGGAGTCCAGTTCGCGAGCGCGATCGTCCCGCCGGGCCGCGCGACACGCACCAGTTCGGCTGCGGCGCGCTCGTGGTCGGGCGCGAACATGCAGCCGAAGACCGAGGTGACGGCGTCGAATGCGCCGTCCGCGAACGGCAGCGCTTCAGCGTCGCCCTCGATCAGCTCGACCTGGAGCCCCTCGGCTGCGGCGCGAGCGCGACCGCGCTCGAGCAGCGACGGGACGTAGTCGACGCCGACGGCGATGCAGCCGTGGCGGGCGGCGGCGATAGCCGCGTTCCCGCTGCCGGTCGCGACGTCGAGCACGCGCCATCCCGCGTGAAGGTCGGCGGCGTCGCAGAGCTGTTCCGCGACGAGGACGATCCTCGCCGCGACGACCCCGAAATCTCCGCTCGACCATGTTTCGCGTTGACGTGTCTTGATTGCCGTCAGGTCTGTGTGAAGCATCTCGTCCTCCTTGGCTCTCTCCTCGCACGAGTCAGTTCGTGCGTCTCCCGACTGTAGGAGCGAGGGTCGCGGCGAGCGTCGGCGGCAACTACCCAACTTTTGGGCTGCGATACCTAACTTCGGCGCCGGCTTCACGGAGCGCGAAGTCGCGGTCTATCGTTGCTTCGTGGATCTCCTGGAACGCGAAGCCGCGCTCGCGACGCTCACGGACGCGCGCGACGCCGCCGCGCAGGGTCACGGCTCGGTCGTCGTCGTCAGCGGTGAGCCGGGCATCGGCAAGACGGCCCTCGTGACGCAGTTCGTCGGCAGCCTTCCGTCCCAGGGTCGGGCGCTCGTCGGAGCGTGCGACGACCTCTCGGTACCGCGTCCCCTCGGGCCTGTCCGCGACCTCGTCGGCGCGGTCTCCGGGGCCCTCGAACGTGCGCTTGCGACGTCGGAGCCGCCGCATGTCATCCAGGGCCTGCTGCTCGAGGAGCTTGCGGCCCCGCCGCGACCGACGGTGCTCGTCGTCGAAGATGTGCACTGGGCCGACGACGCGACACTCGATTCGCTCGCTGTCGTGGCTCGGCGCATCGCCTCTCTGCCTGCGCTGCTCGTCGTCACGATGCGCCCGGGCGAGGCCCGTTCCGGCTCGGCGCTCGACGCCGCTCTCGCCCACGCCCGGTTCGTCGAGCTCGAGCCGCTCTCGGAGGCGGGAGTGGCCACCCTCGCGGGGAAGGATGGGAGCGAGGTCCACGCCGCGAGCGGCGGCAACCCGTTCTACGTCACGGAGCTGCTCGCCGTCGGCGCCGCGGACGAGCTGCCGCGGACGGTTTCGACCGCTGTTCTCGGACACGCCGCACGACTCGATATCGCCTCGCAACAGCTTGTCGAGCTGGTTTCGGTCGTGCCGTCGCGCGTCCGCACGTCGGTGCTCGACGCGGTTGTTCCCGATTGGCCGGCCGCCGCGGAGGAACCGGAGCGCCGCCTGCTGCTCCGCGTCAGCTCGACGCACGTGCACTTCAAGCACGAGCTGGCCCGAAACGCGATCCGGTCGAACCTCCCGATCGCGCGACGCCGCACCCTGCATGCGCAGATCCTCGCCGCGCTGCTCGCCGCGGACGGCGATCCCTCCGACATCGTGCACCATGCGGAAGCTGCGGGCGACGTCGACGTCGTCGCCGATCACGTGCTGATCGCTGCGCGCCGCGCCGCCGCGCTCGAGTCGAACCGGGAGGCCTACTCCCACTACCGACGTGCCACCGCGTTCCTCGACCGCCAAGACCCTGGTGATCGCGCCGCGGTGCTCGAGGAGCTGGCGACGACCGCGTACCTCGTCGGGCACCTCGACGACGCACTCGACGCGATCAAGGCCGCGATCGGGATCCACGACGACCTGGGAGATCAGGCCGCGCTCGGGCGCTGCTTGCGCATGCTCTCGCGCTACAGGTGGTTTGCCGGCGACGGCGAGCTCGCATGGGAAAAAGCGCTGGAGGCGGTCGCGATCCTCGAGCCCCTCGGCGAGAGTGCCGAGCTCGCGCGTGCATACAGCGAGCTCTCCCAACTGGCGATGCTCGCCGACAACGACGACGAGACGCGCGCCTGGGGACAACGGGCGCTCGAGCTCTCGTCGAAGTTCGGCGACGAGGCGACGCGTTCGCACACCTGCGTCAACCTGGCGATGATGGAGCCTCATCTCGACGGCCGCGATGTAGCCGCCCTGCGCGAGGCGCACGACCTCGCGCGGACAGCAGGCGAATCGCACGAAGCGTCGCGAGCGCTGACGAACCTCGCCTTCCTTCTGATGTCGTGGGTCGAGCCCGAGCATGCGATCGCCGCCATCCGCGATGCGCGCGCGTTCGCGGAGCAGCACGAGGAGCAGCAGTTCATCGCCTACGTGGCCATTGCCGAGGCCTGGTTGCAGCTGCGAACGGGCGCGTGGGACGAGGCCGAGGAGATCGCGAAGAGCGAGATCGAGTGCGGGACCAGCGTCATCCAGCTGGTCGCGAAGACGCTCCTCGCAGAAAGCGCAGTCCGTCAGGGTCACGCCGACGCGGCGGAGCGTCTCGCGGACGTCGTCGCGCAGGCCGGCCGAACCAACGAGCCGCAACGGATCATCCCGGTGCTCGAGCTGCAGATCGAGCACGCGCTGCTCGAAGGTGCCGCTCTCCCGGAGCACCTGATCGAGCGGACGATCGAGGGCTTCCGCGCGTACGGACGCTGCCGCGGCTGGCTCGCCGCTCGCGCCGTCGCCTGGGCGAGGGTTGCCGGCGTCGCCGTCCCGTTCGAGGGCCCGATGCCGGCCCCCCACGCTGCGATGTTCGTCGGAGATTGGCGGGGAGCCGCCGACGCGTTCGGCGACATCGGCTGGCGCTACGACCGTGGTCTCATGCTGTCGCTCCTCGACGACGAGCCGGCACTCACCGAAGCCGTGGCGATCGCGCGCGACCTCGGAGCACAGCCGCTCCTGTCGCGCGCCGCAGGCCGACTGCGCGAGCTCGGGCTACGCGTCCCGCAGGGGCCGCGGCAAGCAACGCGCGCGAACCCGGCCGGGCTGACGACCCGGCAGCTCGACGTCCTCAACCTCCTCGGCGAAGGCCTCACGAACGCCCAGATCGCCGAGCGCCTCGTCGTGTCGCCGCGGACAGTGGAGCACCACGTCGCGGCGGTCCTCACCAAGCTCGGCGCGCGGACACGGCGTGAGGCAGGACGCCGTGCCGCGGAATACCAGCCGGCCGGATAGGCGGGGTGACCTAGCCAACCCGCTCTGCGAGTTCGCCGATGATTCCCTCCAGGCCGCGGACGCAGCAGAGCCGGTAGGTGTCCTCGTAGTTCTCGACCTCGCCGACGAGCTCTGCCCCGCCCGATTGCAGGTCGGCGAGGACGGCCTCGATGTCGTCGACCGCGAAAGCGAGATGGCGGATGCCCGGTGTGTTCGCCGGCGCATGCTGGTCGTCGCCCGGGTGCGACGGCGAGTGGAACTTGATCAGTCGAGCTGCCCGTGACCGTCCGGCGGTTTGAACGAACGCAAACTCCGTTCGTACGCCCTCGGGCCCACGATGCGATCCACCCAACGGCCCTCGACCGCTCGCTTGCCTCGCAGCTCGAGTCCGTCGAGCGCCCCGGAGGTCAGACGCTCGAGGCAAGGCGAGCGTGTGGGCGCAGCGTTTGCCGCAACGTCGCCGTGAGGTCTCGGAGGATCACGTCGAGGAAAACCTCGGCGATGGTGTCCTCCCGCTCGAACAGCTGCATGAAGGGTTCGTGCGGCAAGACGAGCAGAAGCGCTCGCTCGCGCGTGATTGCGGTGACCGGAGACGGGCGATCGTCGATGAGACCTTCGTAGCCGAACGCCTTTCCCGGTCCGGCAAGCCCCACGCGGATGCGCCGGTCTCCGCGAACCAGCACCTTCTCGACCGCTCCGTTGATCGTGAGGTAGCAGGCCGCCGATGGCGCCCCTTCGGTCAGGAGCGTGCGCCCGCGCGGGCACAGCGCATACCTCCCGGACGTCAGGAAGCCCCAGAGCGCCACAGGATCGAACTCGTGGAAGGTCGCCATCCGACTCAGGTACTTGCTGTCGGGTGGACCGCGGAACTCGAGGTTTGCAAAGGCCCGTTCCGCATCGTCGTCCTGACGGCCGGGACGCTCGTTGCCGAGGGTGGCGGCGAGGTGACCGAGCTGATTGCGCAGGCGCATCGTGAACTGCGAAGCGAGCCGCCGCCTCAGGCGGAACGCCGCCGGATCTCGACGCGCGAGCAACGCCGCGAAGTCGCGCCGCGCGAGAGCGAGCACCGTCGCCGTGCTCGTGACCCGAACGCTCATCGTGTGCTCGCCGCCATCGAGCAGGCCGATCTCGCCGACGATCTCGCCTGGACCCGACGTCCCGATCTCCACGAGGCGATCACCGGGGGCGTGAAGCAAGGCTGCGACGTTCCCATCGACGATGAAGACGAGTTCCCGCGCCCGGTCTCCCTGACGCCAGAGGATCTCGCCCTCTTGCACCGTGCGGCGACGCACCAGGCGCGCAAGCTCCGCCAGGTCAGCTTCGTCTCGGCCTTCCAGCAGCGGAACGGTCCCGAGAAAGTCGGCGGTCTCGCGGTCAGACATCGAGATCGCGCGTCTCGAAGTCAAGCCCGGAGCCCGTGAGCTCTGCGGTCAGCATCGAGTACTCGGGCACCTCGAGCCAACTCGACTGGTCGGTCGTCAACGGCTCCGAGGCGATGATCACCGAGCGCGGTACGTCGGCCGCTGTCATCTGCCAGTCACCGTCGCCCTGGTCGTACTGCCCGCCGAGCGCATACCACAGACTCACGAACGGAAGGTCGGTCTCGAGCATCTCGTCCTCCGCGGGGTACCAGCCGTAGTCGAACGAAAAGCGGGTCGCTACGAGAACGCGGCCGGTGCTGAGAAAGAGGTTGACCGGGGACGACGTTTCAATGCTGTGGGCAGCGCGTACCGTGCGGAGGATCCGGAGCGCGCGTGCGGTCGCGTCGGCGAGCTCTCGCGTCTCCGGCGTCCCGTACGGGTCGTCCAGTTGCGACAGGATCAGCGCGTAGATCCACTCGGAATCGGTTGTCCCTTCGATGCGCTGTGCGAGCTCGGGTCGCACGTGCTCGACGAGGGAGTAGCGCATGCGCGCGAACTGGCGGAGATGGCCGTTGTGTGCGAGGACGACGCGGGCGCCGGGGAAGCGGAAGGGGTGCAGGTTTGTGTTGGCGACAACCACCTCATCCGAGTAGGTGACTCCGCGAACGTGGGCGACGAGGCACGTCGGCGCGACCTTGGCGGAAAGAAAGCGCAGATTGCGGTCGAACGACGGGAGCGTCGTGGTCCTGTAGGTGAACGGCTCCTCAGGGTGGAGGGAGGTTGGATCCCACGCCTGCATGCCGAAGCCGGCCAGGTTGAGAAAGGTGTTCATCATGCGCGGGCTATACGACTGCGCCACGAGACTGTTGTCGGCGTCAAACAGCAGGTTCCGCACCGGGAGCGGCTCACCGAGATATGCGAGGACGCGGCACATGCGTCGATGGTAGGGCTAACATGGATCGAATGTCGCTGTGAGGAGGACCGGATGAAACGATTCGTCTGCAACGATGTGGTACCGGGCTGCACGTTTGTGACGCAGCGCGAGGGCGACGAGGAGCTGTGGGTGGAAATTGAGTCGCACGCACGTGACACCCACGGGATGGACGAGGTGCCGCCCGAAGTCGCGGAGACGATCCGCGACGTGATCACCGAGGTTTAGGTCCCGAAGCCCGCGGCCGGGAACGCGCCGCGTTCGAGGAACGTCTCGAGCGCCTCGAGGTACGGTTCCAGGTCGAGGCCCTCTTCACGCACCCAGGCGTCGCTGTAGTACGTGCCGGCATAGCGTTCGCCGCTGTCGCAGATCAGGGTGACGATGCTCCCGCGCTCGCCCCGCGACAGCATCTCGGCCACCAGCAGCAAGGCGCCCCAGACGTTGGTTCCGGTGGAGCCGCCGACGCTGCGTCCCGTGCGGGCGTGTACGAGGCGCATCGTCGCGATCGAGGCGGCGTCGGGCACCCGGATCATGCGGTCGACGATGTTCGGTAGGAACGACGCCTCCAGCCTCTGCCGTCCGATCCCCTCGATGCGTGACGGCCCGCCGGAGAACTCGGAGGGGTCGCCCGACCAGGCTGAGTAGAAGATCGAGTCCTCCGGGTCGACGACGCACATCAGCGTGGGGTAGTGGCCGAAGCGCGCGTAGCGGCCGATTGTTGCGCTCGTCCCGCCGGTCCCGGCGCCGACAACGATCCACGCAGGAACGGGGTAACGCTCCTGCGCCATCTGGTTGAAGATCGACTCGGCGATGTTGTTGTTGCCCCGCCAGTCGGTCGCGCGCTCCGCATACGTGAACTGATCGAGAAAGTATCCGCCCGACTCGTCTGCGAGCCGACGCGCCTCGTCGTACACCGTCGTCGGGTCCTCGACGAGATGGCACGCACCTCCGTAACCTTCGATCAACGCGACCTTCTCGGGGCTCGTCGACGTCGGCATGACGGCGACGTACGGCAGCTCCAAGAACCGCGCGAAGTACGCCTCGGAAATGGCCGTCGAGCCGCTCGAGGCCTCGGCGATCGTCGTCCGCTCGGTGATCCACCCGTTGCAGAGTCCGTACAGGAACAGCGAGCGCGCAAGGCGGTGCTTGAGGGATCCCGTCGGGTGGACGGATTCGTCCTTCAGGTAGAGGTCGATCCCCCACGCAGCGGGTAGCGGAAAGGTATGCAGGTGCGTATCGGCCGAGCGGTTGGCGTCAGCCTCGAGACGACGCACGGCCTCGTCCGCCCACACCCTCGAACCAAGCCTCTCCCGCCGATTCACCGCTGCCGTCATGAACACAGTCTCGCTCAGGGCTCAGGAGCTTGCCAACCGTGCGGCCGCCACCGCGTTCGCCTCCGCGTGCGCCCGCGAATGTCCCGTTACTGTAGCGAGGAAGTCATCGCGCTCGAGCGCGTAGAGCCTGGTAACGCTCTCGGCCCGGACCGTCGCCGTTCGCGGGACGTCGCGGAGCAGGGCGATCTCACCGAAAAAGTCACCCGGGCCCAAGTGGATGCTCCGCGAGCCGAGGTCGATCACCACATCGCCGGTGTCGATGACGTAAAAACGGTCTCCGGTCGCGCCGGCGCGAACAATCTCGTCCCCCGGAGCGACATCGAGTTGGATGAGATGGGAGGCGATTTGCTGCTTCGCAACCAGTGACATCGGAGCGAAAAGGGCGACGCCTTCGATCAAGCCGAGTTGTTCGGACGGAGCAACTTCCGCGTCGATTTCGTGCAGGCGACGATAGATGACCAGGACGAGAACCGGCAGGACGGCGCCGACGATGATCAGGGCCGGCCGAAGCCCAACCAGGCTCAGAAGGGCGGGCGCGACGGACGAGCCGAGCGCTACCGCTCCCATTGCAAGACCCCATGTCAGGCCGAGCACACGCGTCAGCACCGCGTTGGGGACGGTTCGCTGCAGGAGCGTAAATCCCGCGACGTCGACGATGGTGTTCGCGGCGCCGACCGCGGCGAGTAGGACAACGACCGGAATCGGATAGGAAAGCGGCGCGACCAGCATGATCGGTACACCCCAAAAGACGAGCCCCCAAGCGAAGGGCGGCGCGAGCCGCTCGCCGCGGAGCGAGACTGCGCCGAGCGCACCGATCAGGCCGCCTGCCCCGATCGCGGCCGTCAGGTAGCCCACCCCGGCGGCTCCACGGTGGAGCACCTGATAGGAAATGACGACGAGCAAGACGTTAAGGCAGCCGCGGATGAACGTCTGCGACGCGATCAGGCCCACGAGGAGGCGCGCGCGCGGCACCTCGCCGATTGCCTCGAAGCCTTGCCAAACCCCGAGACCTGCATCGGTCGAGGGCCTGGGAACGCTGCCCTCGACCGACACGCGGGCCAGAACCGCGGCCGAAGCGAGCAGGACGAGCGCCGCGACCACGAAGACCGCCGTGGTGTCGGCGAGGGCGACCAGCACACCCGCACCTAGCGGCCCGAGCAGGGTGCCGAGGCTCTCGATCGTCGAGGTCGCACCGTTCGCGGCGATCAACTCTTGCGCAGTTCGCGAAAGTGATGGAAGCAGTGCGACAAGCGCCGGGCGGAAGAGCGTGGAGCAGATGCCGACCGCAGCTGCGGCACCGAAGACGACGATCCGGTCGTCCAACAGAGCTCCCACGGCCGAAACGACGAGAGCCGCCCCGCCGATGAGTGCGAGCCCGAGCAGAAACCGCTCCCGCCGAAAACGATCGCCGAGGGAGGATGCGAACGGTGCGATGACGGCCGTCGGGAGCAATCGCACGACGCCCGCGGCGCCGACCGCCGTTGATCCGCCGTGGCTGTACGCAAAGACGCCGAGAGCCACGAAGTGCGCCCACTCAGCCGAGATCGTCGCGCCCCAGGCCAGTTCTGCGCGCCGGATGTCGCCGTTCGAAGCGGCGACGCGCAGAGACTTGATCACCTGACGGAAACGATCCATCAGGCGGTTCGTTCCGACACGACAGCGTCTGAGGACGGCAACGACGAGCCCGTCGCCCTGGTTTCGCGAAGCCGGTCGACAGATGACGACATCACGCTCGATCATGGAGCCCTACCCTTTGCTTGTCCACCGGATTCAGGGCAGTCCGCAAGGTGAACCGGCTTCCTGATCCGCGACCGCGAGAGGAGGACAGCGGCTCGTCCGACGGGGTACCCGCGAGATTCCCATTCGGAGTCACGATCTCGCCGAACGTGCCGCTCGGATACCGCACCTGGTAACCCGAGGTGCCAGTCACTTCGATAACGACAACCCACTGCGGCTCGCCATTGCCCGCCCGAGCCGCCACGGGAGCGATCACCCATGGAGGGCGTCGGGGTTGGCGTCCCTGTCCGCCCTGGGCTCGGACTTGGTTTCGTTTCCGCATCCGCGGATTCCAGGTTGTTGACGCGCGCTAGCTGAATAGACACCACACGAGCTGAATAGACACCACACGAGGCCAAGAAATGGCTTTGCGCAGGGATTTCTGATGGGCCGGGCAGGGATCGAACCTGCGACCTTGGGATTAAAAGTCCCCTGCTCTACCAACTGAGCTACCGGCCCGCGATACTGCTTCTGTGGGGAAAGGGTACGCAGAAGGGTCCGCGGTCGAGGAGCGGCTCGCGGCTCTCGAACGCGGGGACGACGCGCTTCTCGCTCGCGATGCTGGGCGGGCTGCGGTTTACGGGAGCACGGAGGTTGAGCACGAGCGGCACTTCATCGGGTGGGCCGACGAGGTCGACGCCGATGCCCTCTTCGCCTCCGGGGAAGCCTGGGGCATCCAGATCGTCCACCGCGGCGGCTGAACGTATCCGTCGAAGTCCTCGCTGTCCGCGTCGGGCGCGGTTCCGGACTACGTCCAGGAGCCGTCCCGGGCACGAGACGTCGCTCAGAACGTGGCCTCCCACTCGTCGATGAGGCGCTCGACGTGGCGGCGCTGCGCCGCGGAGAACTCGAAGCACGCGACGATCCGGCGGGCCTCCGCGACGTCGGCGTTCTCGATCGCCGCCTCGAGACGCTCGCGCAGCGGCTCGTGCTGACGCAGCTGCCGTCGAAGCCAGCGCTGGAGGCTCACCTGCTCGGCGCGCGTCATAGCGGAAGGAGCCAGATCGTCTCGGTGCCGACGGTCGAGAAGCCGAGCCGTTCGTACAATCTGACCGCGCCGGTCGGGTTCGACGCATCGACCTTCAGGCCGACGGTCGCGACCCCGCGACGCGAGAATTCGGAGAGCCCCTGACCGACGAGGGCCGCGCCGAGACCACGACCGCGCTCGGCCGCTGAGACCGCAATGTCCTTCAGCCAGCCGGAGTTCCAGTGAAGCGCGCACCCGGCGAGCTCGCCCGACCGCTCGGCGATCCACCACACGCGTGGATCGAACTCGGAGTCGCCGATCATCCAGCTCACCCAGGCATCGTGCGCCATCGGCACGTAGCGGGCATCCCACGCCAGGTACGAGTCGTCGAGGAGGCGGTGCACCGATTCGGCGTCGGCAGGCTCGAACGTGCGTATCGCGATCCCCTCGGGCGGCAGCCGTTCCGGGAGGGGCTTCCCGAGCGGCCGCCGCATCAGCAGCGTCACACGGTCGAGCCGGAACGGATGCCGCTCGGCGAAGCCGGCGAGGGGGCTCGCCTCCGAGAGCACGGTGAGCGTCAGCGACCCGAAGCCGAGCTCGCGGGCTCGCGCCGAGAGCCGTTCGAGGAGCTCGTCGGCAACCACGTCACCGGCGGCTGCGAGGACGAGCTCCTGCCTGATCGTGACGGCGCCGTAACCGACGAGCCGCCCCGCTTCCTCGACAACGAGGTTGTCCCGACCAAGCACGAACCCGGGAACCTTCCATTCCGACCGGAGATGCTCGGCGCGGACCCCGGCGACCCCCGACGCGGCCCGGTTCTGCGCCCCGAGCAGCTCGACGACCGCATCGAGATCCTCCCATTTCGTTGCACGCACGAGCATGGGCGGATTCTGGCAACGCGCCGGTACTCTCCGCTCAGGCCCCCATCGTCTAGTGGCCTAGGACTCCGGCCTTTCACGCCGGCAGCACGGGTTCGAATCCCGTTGGGGGTATCAAATGTCACATAGTAGAGCCGTTTCGGCTCTACTACACGGGTCATTCGTGACAGTTGGGACGGGCTCGAGCATGCGGTGCATACACGCTCACCGGGCAGCGACGAAGCGCTGGACAACTGGCAGAGAGAGGGTTCACCTGGCAATGATGCGCCCTCTCTCTGCCTACCGAGTGAGGTCAAGAGTTCGACGGCTCGCACTTCCGTGCAGCTCCGCTGTTCCGCCGAGCGCTGAAGGCGGGGAATCTGCTAATCGCCGAGATGACGGCGCGCGAGGCCGGCAGGCTCGACCTCGGTGAGGCGCTCGAACTCACAGCGTTGATCTCGCTGAACGATCGAGAGCGCGGCCGGCGTGCCGCGATGCGGTGGCTCCGCTGGTGCCTCGACGCTCGTGAGCCGACGCTCGACGAGACGACAATGGTCGAACCGCCGGATCTCGCTTCTGCAGCTAAGTGGACAGCCGTGGGCGAGGATCGGCGAGGAGGTCGGACAGCGGGAACCCTGCCGCGACCGCCAACACGTACACGCACGTGCTCACGGACGAGAGGGAACTCGAATACGAACGGATCCAGTGAGGGCTCACCCGCGGGGATGGGTACCGGGCCAGAACCGGAAGTTGAAAACTCTCGGTTGCTTTTCAAGTATCAAGAGATAAACTTGAAAACTGCCATGGACATCGCAAGGTTTCGATCATCTCCTGTGGGCAGCCTCGTACCAATCGTCGTTGCCGACGGAGACAAGGAGTGGCGCCACTCGGCGTTCGTGCCGAGCCCTCTTCCAAAGGAGCTTGAGCTTAAACAGGCCACATGGACGGCGGTAACAGAGGCCTCTGCCGCGCTCGCGCGCCTCGACGGTGCAGCGCACAGACTTCCGAACCCGTACTTGCTCGTCCGTCCAGCCCTGACGAAGGAGGCTGTCAGCACCTCTGCGCTTGAGGGCACCTACGCCGCGATCGAAGACGTTCTTCAGGCTGAACTGCTCGAAGAATCGGAACTCACCGCCTCGACAGCTGAGGTGCGCAACTACGTGCTTGCCGCCGAGAAGGGGATCGATCTCATTAAGAAACTGCCGGTCTGCCGACGCCTTGCGAGGGAGGTCCACGGGGTGCTGATGCGAGGGTCGAGGGGCGACCACGCCGAAATCGGCAATTTCAGGCGCCGGCAAAACTGGATCGGCACGAGGCGCAGCTCGCCAGTGACAGAGTCTCTGTTCGTGCCGCCGCCTCCTGGCGACGAGCTCGATCGCGGACTCGACGCCTGGGAACGCTGGGTCAACGACGCTGGGATAGGGCTGCCATCACTCATTCGCGTGGCCTTGGCGCACTATCAGTTCGAGACGCTTCACCCCTTCATCGACGGCAACGGGCGTGTTGGCCGCCTTCTCATTGTGCTGACCCTGATGGAACATGGCGATCTGAAGATTCCCCTACTGAACGTCTCTCCCTTTTTCGAGGACGCTCGAGACGAATACATAGACCACCTTCGAAGCGTGAGCGAAACGGGCGACTTCCAGCCTTGGGTCGTTTTCTTCGCTGAAGCGATTCAAAAGCAGTCGATCGACGCTCTTGAGAAGGCTGACGAACTCATTAGCCTTCGTGACGAGCTGGTGCGGGTCGTTCACGAGCAACGCGTGCGCGGCGTAGCGCTGAGGATCACGGAGGACTTGATCGGATACCCATTTATCACTCCCACACGGGCCGCGGTCAAGTTCGATGTCAGCTACCAGGCCGCGAACTCGGCTATCGCACGACTCGTGGAGATAGGCATCCTTCGCGAGGCGACCGGAGGCTCCTACGGCCGGATGTTCATGTCGCCGCGCGTTCTAGCTGTGATCAACCGGTAGGCGCAACCTTGTCTTCATTGAGCAGGGACATCTGCGCAGGTTTCGTGCCCGCGAGGTGCATACACGGGTGTAACCGAAGCGGCAGAAATACGCGATTTGCAGGTCTGTTCGATTCCCGTTGGGCGTAGCAAGAGGCTTGGCGTGGAGCCGACTTGGCTCAACTACGCGGTGTCACAGTTGCCAGAAATATGCCGGGTTTGGGCACGACGTGCAGATTCCGGTGCAACCCTCGACCAACGATTCCCGAGATCAGGCCCGCGAGGATGCAGCGGGAACCTTGTCGAGGCCATCCATACTCGATCGACCTGGGGAGGGGCAACGGCCTTCGAAGCGGTCTGACTTACGAGTGACGACGAATCGCCCGGACGGGGAGCAGAGAGGGTCTCAGATCCCGTAGAGCGGCGGCTCGAGCGCGATCTCCGCGTCGATGACGCGCCGGCGGAAGCCGATCGCGATCGCGTGAGCTCTGTTACGGGCACCGAACTTCGGGAGGATCGACCGCACGTGGCTCTTGACGG
>DASZLW010000099.1:0-9231 GCA_035552175.1 Gaiellaceae bacterium
GCCAGCTCGGCACCGCCGCGGCGGAGAACGAGTCGGTCGCCCTCGCCGCGGGCCTCGAGCTCGGGCGGAAGGCTGCGGCGGAGCTCGAGCAGCTCGCGGTAGAACGGGTCGGCGTCGCGTGGCTCGAGCTTCGAGCGCAGGAACGTCGCCTCGTCCTGCGGGTCGGGAACCTCGCCCGCGAAGGACGCGAAGTTCTCGAACTCGCGCTTGCGCCCGGCGCGGGTGGCCTCGGCGATCTCCGGGTCGATGTGATCCGTGAAGAACTGGAACGGCCGCGACTCGTCGTACTCCTCGCCCATGAAGAGGAGCGGCGTCGAGAGCGAGAACAGGCAGACGGCCAGCGCGACCCGGTGCATCGCGGGCGGCAGCCGGTCACCAGAGGCGCGGTTCCCGACCTGGTCGTGGTTCTGCGCGCAGACGACGAGCCGCTCCGGCTGCTCCCGGGTCAGCTCTCGAACGACTCCCTCGATCGAGCCGAAGGACTCGTAATACCCCTCGTGCTCGCCGGTCAGCAGGACGTGCAGGTGGTGGTGCAGCGAGTCGAGCCACATCGCGTCGTGGCCCCATTCGTCGAGCGGACGGAAGTCTTCGGGGCCCATCTCCGAGATGACGAACGCCTCCGGGTCGAGCGCCTTCACGCGGTCGCGCAGCTCGCGGAGGACGTGAACGGGCGAGTCGTCGACGATCGCGTGGACGGCATCGAGGCGCAGGCCGTCGATCCCGTACTCGCCCACGAAGAGCTCGGCATTCTGGATCGCCCACTCGCGGACGCCCCGTTGGGCGTAGTCGAGCGCGTTGCCCCAGAACGTGTGCTCGTCGGAGAAGTACGGGCCGAATGCGTCGATCGCCTCGGAGCCGGGCCCGAGATGGTTGTAGACGACGTCCGCCACGACGCCGAGCCCTTCGGCGTGCGCGGCATCGACGAGCCGGGCGAGGCCGGCCGGCCCGCCGTAGGCCGGATGCGGCGCCGAGACGTAGAGGCCGTCGTAGCCCCAGCCGCGGTTTCCCGGGCCCGTCGCGACCGGCATCAACTCGATCGCCGTCACGCCCAGCTCGCGGAGCGACGCGAGGCGCGGGATCATCGCGTCGAAGGTGCCCTCCGGCGTGAAGGCGCCGACGTGGAGCTCGTAGAGCACGAGCTCCTCGAGCGCCAGGCGAGGCCCGGACCGGATCTCCGGGATCGCGACGACCTCCGATGGGCCGCGGACGCCGTTCGGCTGCGAGCGCGAGGCGGGATCGGGCCGCTCACAGCCGTCCACGACGTAGAGATACCTGTCGCCGGGTCGGGCTGGGACGACCGCCGACCGGAACCCGTCGCCGCGCGGCTCGAGCTCGACCTCGGCTCCCGCCACCCGGACCGACACGGGCTCATCGGGGGCCCAGATGCCGAACTCGACCAGGCGGTCATCGATCGGCACGGCGCCAAGCCGGCCGAAGGTGGCCACGTTCGCGCCCAATCAGGTCTCCGGCACCAGCCAGAGCACACCGAGCGGCGGCAGCGTGAGCTTCGCCGACCACGAGTGACCCTGCCACGGGATGTCTTCTGCCTCGACCGAGCCCCCGTTGCCGACATCGGTGCCGCCGTAGATCGACGCGTCGGAGTTGAGCGCCTCGCGCCAGCGACCACCGCACGGTAGGCCGAGACGGATGCCCTCCCGCGGTACCGGCGAGAGATTCGCGACACACGCGACATAGCTCGAGCCGTCGGCGGCGACGCGCAGAAAGGCGACGATGTTCTGCGCAGCGTCGTTCGCCTCGAGCCACCGGAAGCCGGCGGGCTCGAAGTCGAGCTCGTACAACGCGGGCTCTGCCCGGTACAGCCGGTTCAGATCGCGGACGAGCGCCTGGACCCCCCCGTGCTCAGGCCGGTTGAGCGCGCCCCAGTCGAGCTCGCCGTCGTGATTCCACTCCCACTCCTGCGCGAGCTCGCCGCCCATGAAGAGAAGCTTCTTGCCGGGATGTGCCCACATGTAGGCGTACAGGGCGCGCAGGTTCGCGAACTTCTGCCAGCGGTCGCCAGGCATCTTCGCGAGAAGCGAGCCCTTCCCGTGCACGACCTCGTCGTGTGAGAGCGGCAGGATGAAGTTCTCGTTGAACGCGTAGATCATCGAGAACGTCAGCTCGTTGTGGTGGTAGCTCCGGTGGATCGGGTCGTAGGCGAAGTAGCCGAGCGTGTCGTGCATCCACCCCATGTTCCACTTGAAGCCGAAGCCGAGCCCGCCAAGGTGCGCGGGACGCGAGACGCCGGGCCAGGCCGTCGACTCCTCGGCGGCGGTGATCATTCCCGGCGCCCGGCTGTGGACGAGCTCGTTCAGCTCGCGCAGGAATCCGATCGAGTCGAGATCCTCGCGGCCGCCGTACTCGTTCGGGATCCACTCGCCTTCCTTGCGCGAGTAGTCGAGGTAGAGCATCGAGGCGACCGCGTCGACCCGGAGGCCGTCGGCGTGGCATTCGAGCAGCCAGTAGAGGGCGCTCGCGGTGAGGAAGTTCCGCACCTCCGTGCGGCCGAGGTTGAAGACGAGGGTGCCCCAGTCGGGATGGGCGCCGCGGCGCGGATCCTCGTGCTCGTAGAGGGCGGTGCCGTCGAACCGCGCCAGGGCCCACTCGTCCCGGGGGAAATGGGCCGGCACCCAGTCGAGGATCACGCCGATCCCCTGGCGGTGAAGGGAGTCGACGAAGCCGCGGAACTCGTCGGGATCGCCGAACCGCGAGGTCGGGGCGAAGAAGCCAGTGACCTGGTAGCCCCAGGAGCCGGCGAAGGGGTGCTCCATGATCGGCATCAGCTCGACGTGGGTGAACCCGAGCTCGCGGACGTAGGAGCCGAGCTCGTCGGCCAGCTCCGTGTAGCTACGGCCGCGGCGCCACGAGCCGAGATGTACCTCGTAGATCGACATCGGCTGCTTCCACGGATCGCCGGCGGCGCGGCTCTCGAGCCAGTCGTGGTCGGTCCAGCCGTGGATCGACTCGTGGACGACGGAGGCGTTGAGCGGCGGGATCTCGGTCTGCCGGGCGAAGGGATCGGCGTGCAGCACGATGCGCCCGTCGCGGCCGCGCACCTCGAACTTGTAGCGGGTGCCCGGCTCGACGCCGGGAACGAAGAGCTCCCAGACGCCGGAGGAGTCGAGCGAGCGCATCGGGTGGAAGCGGCCGTCCCAGTGGTTGAAGTCGCCGACGACACTGACCGCCTGCGCGTTCGGCGCCCAGACGGCGAATGCCGTGCCGACGATGCCGCGGAGCTCGAAATCGTGCGCCCCGAGCACGTCGTAGAGGCGCTCGTGGCGGCCCTCTCCGATCAGGTAGAGGTCGATCTCCCCGAGCGTCGGGAGAAAGGCATACGGGTCGTCGAGCTCGAAGGACTCGCCGCCCGGGCGGGTGACCTCGAAGCGATACTCGGCCGGCGGTGCGCTGCGGGGCAGGCGCACCTCGAAGAGCCCGCTCGAGCTCGTCGGGGCCAGCTCGACCGGCTTGCAGCGCGGGCGAAGGAGGCGGACGCGCTCGGCATCGGGCCGCATCGCCCGCGCGACGGCTCCACGGCCGACAGCGTGCACCCCGAGAACCGTGTGCGGATCGTGAGCGAGCGCAGCCGCCAGATCGCCGTTGTCGGCCCCGGTCACGCCGGCCTCCCGAGGGCGTCCAACCCGGTGTCTGACACCGGGTTTTGCCCCTCGGTTCCGCTCAACTGCAGGGGTTTAAGGCCTCTGTCCTGCCGGCTCGATTTGGTGTCTGGCACCTTTTCCACAACGTTCACGTGGTCGTTTTGGTCAGGAGGGACTCGATCCCCGCGACGGGGATGTGCACCCAGTCCGGTCGGTGGGAGAGCTCGTACCGGAGCTCGTAGACCGCCTTCTCGAGCTCGAAGATGCCGATCAGGCGCTCGACCTGGTAGGGCTGGGGCAGGATCCCGGTGCCCTCGACGATCCCGAGATAGCCGTCGAGGAAGAGCTCACGGGCGCGCTCGTACGCGTAACTCGCACAGCCGGCGACGTGCACGACGTAGGCGAACGACCGCAGCATCCCCGCAACGTCGCGGAGCGGCGAGCGCTTGACGCGCCGCTCGGGCAGCGAGCGCGCAGGCTCCCCCTCGAAGTCGACGACGAACCAGTCGCCGTCCGAGAGGAGCACCTGCCCGAGATGGAGGTCGCCGTGGTGGCGGATCACCTTGCCGATCGAGCCGACGTTCGCAAGCTCGCCCAGGAGGTCGCGCACCGCGCCGCTCGATCCGACGATCGGGGCCACCGACTCGTCGTCCGGGAGGTGCTCGAAGATCTGCTCGATCTCGTCGTCGACGGTCGCGCGCAGCAGCGCCAGCATCTCGGGGCTCGCGTCCTCGGGCGCGAAGGCCGGTTCCTCGCTGTCGCTTGCGAGCACCGCGTGCAATGCGCCGACCACCTCGCCGAGCCGCCCGACGCGCTCGAGGAACAGATCCGGGTTGTCGGGGAGCTCGGCGAGAGCGAGCGTCCAGCCGTCGACCGCGTGCGGCACGAACTGCTGGACGATCCCGAGCGTCGCGCTCATCAACGAGCCGCTGTAGCTCCACCAGCCCTGGAGCTGCGGGACGTTCGAGAACTCGTGGTCCGCGAGGAACCGCAGCAGCTCGAGCTCCGGGCTCACGCCTGCCTCGAGGCGGCGGTAGAGCTTCAGGATCAGGCGATCGTCGAGAACGATCGACGAGTTCGACTGCTCCGTGTCGATCCGCCGCGCCCGAACCACCGGCGTATCGAGGCCCTCACGCGAGCAGAAGCTGAGCTCGCCGAACTCGCTCGGAAGGCCGGCTCCGGCGCCCATCAGCGAGACGAGCACGCGGGCGAGGCCGGGGTCGGCGAGCAGCTCGGCGTCCTCGAGCGCGCCTCCGCCGGCGTTCACGACGAGCTGGTAGACGTCGTGGGTCCCCGTTGCGTAGCGAATCTCCGTGAGGAGCACCTCGACCGTCTCCGTGACCGCCGCGCGGTCGAGCACCGCCGCTCCGGTCGCCTCGCGCGACTTGGCGCCGAACCAGCGCCGGCCCGTGACGAAATCGAGTAGCTCCGCCTCCGATGGATTCATGCCCCCTCCTCCTGCAGCTTGAACCAGTAGAAGCCGCGCCCACCGAAGGTCAGGAGGTACGGCAGCTCGCCGATCAGCGGGAAGGCCGTGCGGCCGAGCATCTCCTCGGGCTGCAAGCCGGCGAAGCCGGACAGGTCGAGCTCGGCTGCCTGCGCCGTCCGCGCGAGGTTGTGCGCGCACAGCACCGTCTCGCCCTCGTAGCGGCGGACGTGCGCCAGGATCCGCTCGTTCTCCGTTCGCAGCGCCTCGTACGTCCCGAGGGCGAACACCGGATGCTCCTTCCGGAGCGCGATGAACCGGTGCACCCAGCGAAGGAGCGAGGTCGGCGTGCGTAGTTGAGCCTCCACGTTGACCGCCTGATACCCATACACGGGATCCATCAACGGGGGAAGGTAAAGACGGGCGAAATCGGCGCGTGAGAACCCGCCGTTCCGGTCTCCCGTCCACTGCATCGGCGTCCGCACACCGTCCCGATCGCCGAGATAGACGTTGTCGCCCATCCCGATCTCGTCGCCGTAGTAGAGGATCGGGCTGCCGGGGAGGGAGAAGAGGATCGCCATCAGGAGCTCGGTCTCGTCGCGCCCGTTGTCGAGGAGCGGCGCGAGCCGGCGGCGGATCCCGAGGTTCAGCTTCATCCGTGGGTCCTTTGCGTACTCGGCGTACATGTAGTCGCGCTCGTCGTCCGTGACCATCTCGAGGGTGAGCTCGTCGTGGTTTCGCAGGAAGAGCCCCCACTGCGCGCCCTCGGGGATCGCCGGGGTCTGCTCGAGGATGTCGACGATCGGCCGGGCATCCTCGCGCCGGATCCCCATGAAGAGCCTCGGCATCACCGGGAACTGGAACGCCATGTGGCACTCGTCCCCATCGCCCATGTACTCGACGACGTCGGCCGGCCACTGGTTCGCCTCGGCGAGCAGCACGCGGTCGGGATAGAGCGCGTCCACCTGGGCCCTGACCCGCCTGAGGTACGCGTGCGTCTCGGGCAGGTTCTCGCAGTTCGTCCCCTCCCGCTCGAAGAGGTACGGCACCGCGTCGAGACGGAACCCGTCGAGCCCGAGGTCGAGCCAGAAGCGCAGCACGCCGAGCATCGCGTCCTGCACCTCGGGGTTGTCGTAGTTCAGGTCGGGCTGGTGCGAGAAGAAGCGATGCCAGTAGTACTGCCCGGCCACGGGATCCCACGTCCAGTTCGAGACCTCCGTGTCGACGAAGATGATCCGCGCGTCCTTGTAGCGATCGTCCGTGTCCGACCAGACGTACCAGTCGCGCTTCGGCGAGGCCGGGTCGGAACGCGCCTCCTGGAACCAGGGATGGTCGCTCGAGGTGTGATTCATCACGAGGTCGGCGATCACGCGGATCTGGCGCTGGTGGGCGGCCTCGATCAGGTGGCGAACGTCCTCGACCGTCCCGTAGTCGGGATGCACGCTGAAGAAGTCGGCGATGTCGTACCCCCCGTCGCGGAGCGGCGAGGAGTACATCGGCAGCAGCCAGATGCAGTCGATGCCCAGCCACTGCAGGTAGTCGAGCTTGTCGGTGAGCCCGCGAAGGTCACCGCTGCCGTCGTCGTTCCCGTCGTTGAACCCGCGGATGTGGATCTCGTAGAACACGGCCCGCTGGAACCACAGCGGGTCGGCCTCGAACCACTGGACGGGCCTCTCCTCGGGCTGCGTGCGGGCCAGGGTGTCCGTCATCGGGCCTGGAGCACGTGGGAGCGGCCGGGGCCGAGGCTGACGTAGTTGCCGCCCGTCTGCCAGGCGAAGGTCGTGTCGGCGACGAGATCCTGCACGGCGAAGGCGGCGGGAAGGCCGAACGACGCCGGCACGGTGATGAGCCCCTCGTGAGTGGCGGCTGGATCGAGGTTGACGCAGACGATCAGGGTTTCGGAGTCCGACCGCTTCGCATAGGCGATCAGGTCGTCGTGCGCTGTGTCGAGAAACGTCACGTTGTCGAGCCGCCGGAACGGGGCATGCGCCCGGCGGATCGCGTTCAGCTTCGCGATCAGCGGCAGGAGCGGGCCCTCGACCTTCCGCTTCTTCAGCTCGTACTTCTCCGAGTCGAGGTACTCCTCGCTGCCCTGCGCGACCGCGACGTTCTCGATCGCCTCGTATCCGGAGTAGATGCCGTAGCTCGGCGAGAGGGTCGCAGCGAGCACGAGCCGCGCCTCGAAAGCCGGCCGGCCGCCCGACTGCAGGTACTCGTGGAGGATGTCCGGCGTGTTCGCAAAGAAGTTGGGACGGTAGTAGGAAGCCATCTCGCCTGTCAGCTCGTCCATGTACTCGACGAGGTCGTGCTTCGTGTTCTTCCACGTGAAGTACGTGTACGACTGGCTGAATCCGGCCTTCGCGAGCGCTCGCATCATCGCAGGCCGGGTGAACGCCTCGGCCAGGAAGATGGTGTCCGGGTGTTGCCGGCGCACCTCGGCGATCAGCCACTCCCAGAACGGCAGCGGCTTCGTGTGCGGGTTGTCGACCCTGAAGACGTGGACGCCGTGGGTCGCCCAGTGGAGGACGACGTCCCGGAGCGCGTTCCAGAGCCCCTCGCGATCCGGGGTGTCCCAGTCGACGTTGACGATGTCCTGGTAGCGCTTCGGCGGGTTCTCGGCGTACTTGATCGTCCCGTCCGGGCGCCGCTGGAACCAATCGGGATGCTCGGTCAGCCAGGGATGGTCGGGCGAGCACTGGATCGCGAAATCGAGCGCGATCTCGAGGTCGAGCTCGCGAGCGCGCGCGACGAGGCGGTCGAATTCCTCGATCGTCCCGAGCTCGGGGTGGATCGCGTCGTGGCCGCCCTCGGCGGCGCCGATCGCCCACGGGCTCCCCGGATCGCCCTTCTTCGCCTCGGGCGCGTTGTTTCTCCCTTTGCGGCCGCTGCGGCCGATCGGATGGATCGGCGGGAAGTAGACAACGTCGAACCCGAGCTCGGCGAGCTCGGGCAGGACGGCCTCGACGCCGGCGAAGCCTCCGAACGAGCGCGGGAAGAGCTCGTACCAGGAACCCGCGGTCGCGAGCACACGGTCGACCTCGACCTCGAAGCGCCCGCTCGAGACCTGATCGTGCGGCTCGGAGGCGGTCGACTCGAGACCGACAGCGATGTCGAGCTTCTCGACTTCGAGCAAGGCCGCGCCCTCGGCGAGCTCGCTCGCGAGGTCGGCCTGCCCCGCGTCGAGCTTGCGCCTGACCTCGCTGCGCCAGGTCGCGGCCCGGTCGCTCCATGCCTCGATCTCGAACTGCCAGATCCCGCACGCGGTCGCCTCGAAGGCGCCCTCGAACCGATCGTTCCCGACGGCGTCGAGCGGCGCCGCCGACCAATCCTTCGCGGACGGGCCCTTGTAGCGCACCCGCGCGCCGAGCACCTCGTGCCCGTCGCGGATCACGTCGGCCGACACGACGACGCGCCTGCCCAGTGTCTGCTTGGCGCGGAAGCGCCCGCAGTCGATCGTCGGCTCGACGTTCTCGAGCAGTATCCGAGGTGGGGTTTTTGTTCTGGACCGCGGCGGCATTACGTTCCCGTGCACGTCGTTCCCGGAGGAGGATCGGGGTAATCGTGACGAGGACGAGTGGTGTGCTGCTGCATCCAACCTCCCTGCCGGGCGGGCGCCTCGGGGAGCCCGCATACGGATTCGTCGACTGGCTCGAGCGCGCCGGCCAGACCTCGTGGCAGATGTTGCCAGTCGCGCCACCGGGCGAGTCGGGATCACCCTACGGCGGTCGCTCGGCTTTCGCCTGCTCGCCTGCCCTTCTCGCGGATCCAGAGCGGCCGGTGAGCGAGCGCGAGATCTCCGGCTTCATCGAGCGCCACTCCTACTGGGCCGCCGACTGGAGGGAGTTCGAGGGGACCGGCGCGATCGCGGATCAGGTTCGCTTCGAGCACGAATGGTCGGCGCTGCGAGCGTATGCCGCCGACCGCGGCGTGCGGCTCGTCGGGGATCTGCCGATCTACGTCGCCCAGGGGAGCGCCGACCATGTGACGCGGCCCGAGCTCTTCCAGCGGGAGGCGGTCGCGGGCGCGCCGCCCGACGACTGGAGCGCGACGGGCCAGCTCTGGGGGAACCCGCTGTACGACTGGCGTAAGCTGCGCGAGACCGGTTACCGCTGGTGGATCGAGCGCTTCCGCCGCACGTTCGAGCTCTTCGACATCACACGGGTCGACCATTTCCGGGGGTTCGTCTCCTACTGGAGCGTGCCCGCCGGG
>DASZLW010000100.1:0-2074 GCA_035552175.1 Gaiellaceae bacterium
GCGCCATCCAGATTCCGAGCGGGTAGGCGAGCACGACGAGCGCGAAGGCGTAGACGAGGATCTGCGAGATTCCCTGACCGGTCATTACAGCCGCTCCCCGCGGAAGAGCGCATAGACGAGATAGGCGAGAACGAGCAACGCGACCACCAGCCCGAACGTGTCGCCTGCCGACATCAGACGCGCTCCAGTGCCCAGAGGAGCAGGTAGGCGAAGGCGAAACAGCCGGCGGCGATTCCGATTGCGGCGAGGTCGTGCATCAGGCCGCGCCCCTGCAAACGAGAGCCGGCAAGTCGTTGTCATCCATGACGGCCACGGTAGGAGGGCGGCGCTGAAGGCCGTCTGAAGATCGCGGGGCGCCGCCTGAAGAAACCCTGAAGATCCCGGCGCGCCGCTCCGGGTTGCGAACCGGGCTCGGCGGCCTTGCTGTTCCGCGCCCGGGAGGCCTAGGGCCGCGTGCCGGGGTCGACCAGCCGGTAGCCCGCACCGGATTCGGTGAGCAGGTACCGGGGCTTGGCGCGATCGGGCTCGAGCTTGCGCCGCAACTGCGAGACGTTGACGTGCAGGAGGTTCGACTCGCTCCCGTAGCCCTGCCCCCAGACCTCCTGGAGCAGCGCACGGTGCGTGAGCAGCTTCCCTTCGTTCGTGGCCAGCACGCGGAGGAGCTCGAACTGATGCGGAGTCAGGTGGATCGGCGCGCCCGCCATGGAGACTGCGTGCTTCTCGAGGTCGACGACGAGCTCGCCGATCTCGAGGACGGGGGCGCCCGTGGCCGTCGTGCGGCGGAGGACCGCGCGGAGGCGGGCGAGGAGCTCGTCGATCCCGACCGGCTTCGTCACGTAGTCGTCGGCGCCCGCATCGAGCGCCGCGATCTTCTCCCGCTCCTCACCGACGGCAGAGAGCACGATCACGGGCGCTTTGCTCCACTTGCGGAGCTCGCGGCACACTTCGATCCCGGTGCCGTCGGGCAGCACGAGATCGAGGATCACGGCCTCGGGCGGGCGCATCGCGGCGGCGGAGAGCGCCGTCTCGGCGGTCTCAGCGGTCTCGACCTCGTATCCGGCGCCGCGAAGACTCGTGCGGAGCGCCCGCAGGATCTGCTGCTCGTCGTCGACGACGAGCACGCGCGGGCCGCTCACGCGGCGTCCGTTCGGGGGCCGTCCGTTCCGGCGGGCGCCGGGTGGGGCTCACGGACGGGCAACGCGATGTTCACGGACGTGTCATGAGAAGGAAGTCGTCCTTGCATTTTCGACGGGTGGGGGACGGTTCGCACCAGGGTTGTCCGGCGCCACGTCAGGCAAGCGGGAGTGTCCGGACGGCGGTGTCACCGTCGGCGCGAGATGCCTCAGGCCCGACCGCGACGGTTGCGGCCGGGAAGGCCAGGACGAACGTCGCGCCCTGGTCCGAGCGCGATTCGACCCACAGGCGCCCGTCGTTTGCCTCGGCAAAGCCGCGCGCGATCGCGAGGCCGAGGCCTGCGCCGGGCGCGTCGCCCGACTTCCTGCCCCGATGGAAGGGCTCGAAGATTCGCTCGCGATCCGCGGCCGGGACGCCCGGGCCGTGATCGATCACCCGCACCATCGCCTCGGACGACGTCGCCGAGATCTGCACGCGAACGACATCCCGCTCGGGCGAGTACTTCAGCGCGTTCTCGAGGAGGTTCACGAGTACCCGCTGCAGCTGTCGGGCGTCCACGGAAACGGCGGGGGCGTCCTCCGGGAAGCTCACCTCGACGCGCGCGGCGGCGGGGCCGAGCTCGTCGAGCGCCGCGACGACGGCCTCCTCGAGCTCGAGCAACCGCCGATCCGGCTCTGCCGCTCCGGCCTGGAGCCGCGAAAGATCGAGGAGGTTCGAGACCAGGCGGTCGAGCCGGTCGGACGCGGCGAGGATGGTTTCGAGGAGCTCGGCTCGATCTGCGTCGTCGATCGCCAGGTCGCGCCGCGCGAGCGCGCCCGCCGAGGTGGAGATCGCCATCAACGGCGTTCGCAGGTCGTGGCTCACGGCGCGCAGGACGGCGGTCTTGATCGTGTCGGCGCGCCGCAGGGCCTCTGCCTCGAGTGCGTCCGCGGCGAGGCGC
>DASZLW010000101.1:0-2474 GCA_035552175.1 Gaiellaceae bacterium
ACGCAGGTGCTGCTCGACCGTGCGCGGCATGCCGGGATCAGGCACGTCCAGGTCTCGACCGACGAGGTGTACGGCGACATTCCCTTCGAGGCGACGCCGTGCTCGGAGGACGCGCCGATCAGGCCGTCGAGCCCGTACTCGGCGTCGAAGGCGGGCGGCGATCTGCAGGTGCTCGCCTATATCCGCACCTACGGCGTCGACGCGTGCATCACGCGCGGGGCGAACAACTACGGGCCCCGCCAGTACCCGGAGAAGTTCCTGCCGCTCTTCGTCACGAACGCGTTTCAGGGCGAGCAGCTTCCGGTCTACGGCGACGGCCGGCAGAGGCGCGAGTGGCTCCATGCCGAGGACTACAGCTCGGCGATCGAGCTCGTCCTGCGGGAGGCGCCGCCCGGCGAGATCTACAACGTCGGCGGCCAGGAGCGCGAGAACATGGACGTCGTCCGCCGGATCCTCGACCTCACGGGCGCATCGCCGGACCTCGTCCGCCACGTGAAGGACCGCCCGGGGCACGATCGCCGCTACGCAGTCGACTCGTCGAAGGTGCGCGCGCTCGGCTGGAAGCCCAGGCACTCCTTCGACGGAGGCGGCCTCGCGGAGACGGTCGAGTGGTACCGCGAGAACCGCGCGTGGTGGGAGCCGATCAAGTCGGGCGAGTACCGGAAGTACTACGAGGAGCAGTACGGCGACCGGCTCGCCGACGATCCGCCGCCGCCCGCGTGACCTGAAGCCACGCGTCCGCCCCGCGTAGCCCGCCGGCCGCGGAGCCGCTTGTGTTGCAAGTCACGAAGTCGTCTTCTGACGGGGTTGCTACGGTGGCCCGGTGGCCCGGCGCGTGCTCGCAGCGGTGGCCCTGCTGGCGCTCGCGATCGCAGGTGCCGCATCCGCCGGACTTCTCTCGTCGACCTCGGCCGATCCGCCCGCGCCCTCGAGCGCCTGCCCGGACACGACGGCCGTCGCGGCCTCGACGACCGCAGCGGCGAAAACGACATCGGCATCGAGCGCGATCACGACGGTCGGGACGGCCGGAACGAAGACGGTGACGCCTGTCGGCCCGCCGCAGAGCGAGACGACGGCGAAGGTAGCCGCAACGACGACGACGACGGCCCGGTGCGCGTCGGGCGCGTCGATCCCGACCCCGACGACGACGTCCGCTCCGAGCGTCACGACGAGCGCGGCCGCGAGCACGCTCGTAATCACCGGCCACGGCTGGGGCCACGGGATCGGGATGGCGCAGTGGGGCGCCTATGGCTATGCCCTCCACGGATGGAGCTATGAGCGAATCCTCCACCACTACTACTCGGGCACGACGATCGCCGCCGGCTCCTCGCCGACCGTGCGCGTGCAGCTCCTCGACCGGAAGCGCCGTGTGACGCTCGCCTCCGCGGCGCCGTGGCATGCCGTCGACGGATCGGGCCGGCGCGTCGAGCTGCCGGCCGGGAAGCTCGTCGTTCCCGCGACGCTCGATCTCGACGGCCGGAAGCTGCGGTCGCCGGTGACCTTCTCGCCCGGCACCTCACCTGTCGAGGTCGGGAAGTCGGCGTACCGCGGCACGCTCGTCGTCACCTCGAACGGGAGTCGGCTCGAGGTCGTGAACGCCGTCGGCATGGAGCCGTACGTCCAGGGAGTCGTCGGCGGCGAGATGCCGTACTACTGGCCCGCGGCTGCACTCGAGGCTCAGGCGGTGGCGGCCCGCACCTACGCGCTCGCCGAGCTCTCGACCGTCGTGACCGCGAGCACGTTCGACCTCTACGACGACACCCGCAGCCAGGTCTACGGGGGGATCTCGGCCGAGACTCCGTCGATCCTGAAAGCGGTCGCGGCGACCGCCGGCGAGGTCGTCCTCTACGGTGGCAAGGTCGCGACGACGTACTTCTCGTCGAGCTCCGGCGGCGAGACGGTCTCGGCTGCCGAGGCCCTCGGAACCCCGATCCCCTACCTCGTCTCGGTTTCCGATCCCTACGACACGCTCTCGCCGAACCACGACTGGGGGCCGGTGCTGATGAGCGCCGGGGCGGTCGGGAAGGCGCTCGGCCTCGGCGGTCCGGTCGACGGCCTGTCGACGACCGCGGGCCTTTCGGGTCATATCGACGAGGTGACGGCGACGGGCCTCGAGTCGCAGCGCACCCTCACCGGGAACCAGGTCGAGGCCGATCTCGGGCTCCGCTCCTCCTGGTTCGAGTTCGGCTGGCTGACCCTCACCCCGCCCGCGAAATCCGTTGCCGCCGGCTCGAGCGTCGATCTCGCGGGACTGGTACGCGGTGTCACGGGCGTGACGCTCGAGTCGAGGTCGGAACGCGGCGTCTGGGAGGCTGTCGGGCCGATCGCGCCCGACGGGACGGGCTCGTTCACGGTCCGGGTGCGGCCGGCCGGAACCACGCAATACCGCCTTTCGGCCGGAACGATCCGCGGCGCGCTCATCCGGGTGATCGTCCGGTGATGCGCGCGGTTCGCAGGCCCTCGCCGCGTACGGT
>DASZLW010000102.1:0-7885 GCA_035552175.1 Gaiellaceae bacterium
CCACCGGCCGGATCGTCTCGTCGAGCGGTTCGACGTCGACGCCGCCCACGGCGGCGGCGATGCGCACCTCTCGCCCGGCGATCACCCGGTGGAGCGCTCCGTCGTGCCAGAGGTTCGCGATGTCAGGCCCGAAAACGCGAAAACGCTCCGTCGAGAGCTGGAAGTCGTACGGGGCGGGAAACGGAAGCAGCACCTGACCGAGTATTCCGGGCGGGGAGCGGAAGGCAGCGCCTCGGGAGCTCGCGCGAGATCTTCACATGAACGTCATGCCGTCGAGCCTCCGAGCGTCTACCATGCCGCTCCGAGGACGGGTTCCCGAGCGCCAGATGAGACTGCCTACCCGAAACCAGCTGCCGCACGCACTCGTGCTCGTCGCGCTGCTCGCGCTCGGGCTCGGCGGTGCGTCGGCCCGCGGAGCCGGAACGACGACGCGTGCGGCCGTCGCGACGAGCGAGGACGACGCCGCTCCGCAATGGTCGCCCGACGGAAAGCACCTCGCATTCTCGAGCCGCTCCTCCGGCCACTGGCAGATCTACACGGTGACCTCGGGGGGCGCCTCCAAGCACGAGCTCACCCACGGCTCACTCGACAGCATCGATCTTTCCTGGGCGCCGAGCGGGAAGCAGCTCGGCTTCTCCAGGGTCGCCGGCGGCCAGGTGATCTCGGTCGGCCACGTCTACTCCGTCAGCTCGACCGGGTCGGGCCTCCGCCGCCTCTCGAGCGGGGGCGGCGGGTACGACGAGTTCTTCGGCTATTCGCCCGACGGTACGTCGCTCGCGTTCGACCGCATCTCGAACGGCATCGGCGCGATCTACACGATGAATTCTTCCGGGTCGGATCTCCACAGGCTGACGCCGTCGACCGGCGACGACGACTACTGGGGCGTCTGGTCGCCTGACGGCAAGAAGATCGCGTTCGACCGTACGGGCGCGAGCGCCTTCGGCGACATCTGGACGATGGACGCCGACGGCTCGCATCAGAAGCGGCTCACGTCGAGCAGCGCCGACGACTTCGGCTCCGCCTGGTCCCCCGACAACAAGCGGATCGCGTTCCAGTCGAACCGGACCGGTTCCTACGAGATCTACGTGATGCCGTCGGGCGGCGGCGCGCAGAAGCAGCTCTCCACCTCGCCGAAGGGCGAGGAGGCCGGCGAGCCTCGCTGGTCGCCCGACGGGACGAAGATCGTCTACCAGAAGCAGGTCAAGGACCACTACGAGATCTTCGTGGTGAGCGCGAGCGGCGGCGCGGAGAAGCAATTGACGAACGTCGCGTACGACAACACCGATCCGAGCTGGTCGCCGGACGGCAAGAAGATCGCGTTCGTGAGCACCCGCAACGGCGGCGCCGACGTGTTCGTGATGAACGCGGACGGCTCGAGCCAGCGGAAGATCTCGTAGGGGCTCGGGCAGCTCCTCCGGGACCGGATTGTTTGCATCCGCGCCACCTCGGACATCCAGAAGGGGACTGTCGACACGCGAGGAGGCGCGATGTCCGAGAATGCAGTCGCCGGGGACCGGGCGAAATCGAAGGCTGTGCGGGCTGCGGTGAGGCGAAGCGGCCATGAGTGAGCGTCCCGTCTATGTCTACGGCGTCGCGGCGGCGTCGCGTTCGGGCGGCCTCCCGATCGGCGAGCCCGGCCTCGAGGGGCGCCGGCTCGAGCTGGTCTGCTGCGGCGAGCTCGCAGCGCTCGTCAGCGGCATCGACGAGCCGGAGCTCGGCCGGCGGATCGCCCGAGCGCGAGACGGCGATCTGACCCTGCTCGTCCCGCTCTTCCGCGAGCACGAGGCCGTGCTCTCCCGCGCGCAGGCCTCCGGGGCGATCCTGCCTTTCCGCTTCGGGATCGTCGCTCAGGGAGAGAACGGAGTGCGCCGGTTACTCGAGGAGCGGGGCAAGGATCTGTCCGCTCAGCTCGAGCGCCTCGACGATGCGCGGGAGTGGGATGTGAAGGGGCTCGTCTCGCGTGAGCTGCTCGAGGCGGATGTCACGGCCGGCGCGCCACACCTGGCGGAGCTCGCGCTCGAGGCACGAGATGGTTCGGGAGCGGGGTTCTTCGTGCGCAAGCAGCTCGAGCGCGAGCTGGCGGCGAGCCTGCGCGAGGCGGTCGCGGACATTGCGGCGACCGCTCACGATCGCCTCGCCGCCGTCGCACGGTCGGCGGTCGTCAACCCGCCCCAGGCACCGGAGCTCTCCGGCTGTACGGACGAGACGATCCTCGACGCGGCGTACCTCGTCGAGCGGGACCGTGAGGCGGCACTCCGTGCGAGCATCCAGGAGCTCTCCGGGGAGCTCGGCTGGCGCGGACTCCGCCTGGAGCTGACGGGGCCCCGGCCGCCGTTCACCTTCGTCGACCGACCTGTCTCGGCCGCGACCCGATGAGCTCCGCGGGCGCGGAGCCGTCCTAGGACACGATCCGCGTTCGCAGCACGCCGATTCCGTCGCCCTCCAGCTCCACGGTGTCGCCGGGAACGAGTGGGATCCCGCCGCCTGACGGCGTCCGGGCGACGAGAACGTCGCCGGGCCGCAGCGTGGAGTTCCGGGCGGCGTAGGCACGCAGCTCCGGCCAGGGGTGAAGAAGCCCGCCGATGTCGATGCTCGAGCGCTCCTCCGAGCCCACCCTGGCGACGAGGCGGGTCAGCTCGAGCTCGTCGGGGGTGACGAGGATCGGACCGAGCGAGAAGCCGAAGTCGCTGCTCTTCGAGGGACCGAATCCGGCGTCGCGCTCGGCGCGGGCGAGGTCGCGCGCGCACCAGTCGTTCGCGAGGGTGAAGCCCCCGATCAGGCCGTCGGCTCCGATCACCGCGGCGAGGGCGAGGCCGTAGTCGAGCTCGTGAGCGCCCTCCGGGTAGGCGAGATCCTCGTCCGGCCCGAGCACCGGGAACGGGCTGCGGAAGGAGAAGTACGGCGTGTCGACCGGCTCGAACGGGCGGAAGACCCGGATCGACGGCGGGAGCATGACGGGAGCGCGCAGGTCGCAGTCGGCAAGCGGATATTCGGCGTGCTCGCGCGCGCTGCCACCCCCGGTGAAGAACGCCTGGAGGGTCTGGGCGGCGAGCTGGACGATCCGGTCGCCGTCGACGCGCCCGGGCCAGCCGCGCTCGAGGTCGGCGCCCTTCGGGCTGAACATGCAGAGCTTCACCCGATCATGGCTCGGTATGGACGATGACGTCCGCGATCTCGGGCGCCTCGACCCGGATCCTCGCCTCGATCGCACTCGCGCGGTCATGCGCCTCGTCGAGCGTGGTGGAGCCGTCGAGACCGAGCGTCAGGAACGCGACCACGCCGGCATCGGTGCGCAGGAACCGCAGCTTCCGAGGCTTGCCGCCGGTCGCGTCGCGGACGATTCGCTCGACGGCTGCGGCGTCGCCTTCCACCTCCTGCGCCCTCGCGGCCCGGGTCAGCGGCTCGAGGTGCGTCTGCACGGCATCGAGTGCAGGCACCGCGGCGCGGATCGCCGCCTCGAGCCGTTCGGCGACGTCGTGGGCATCGGTCAGCTCCATCCCGCCCGGGAGCTTGACGTGAAGCGAGATCTCGTTCCGCCCGCCGACCTGGACGAGGCTGACGTTGTGGATCTCGTGGACGCCGGGCACGCCCGCAGCCGCGGCGTGAGCGCGCTCGCGCAGGTCGCCCGCCTCTCCCGGCTCGACGTGGACGACCACGTCGCTTCCGGGAAGCGCACGCTCGACCGCAGCCTCGACCGCATCTGCGGCCGCATGGCCCTGCCCGACGGGCGAAGACGGGGCGACGCCGATCACGACGTCGGCGAACTGCCGCCCTCCGGCCTGGCGCATCCTCAGGCGACGGAGCTCGATGTGCGGGCGCAGCTCGTCGATCGCGGCCAGGGCCGCCCGTTCGGCCCCGGCGGGGACCCGGTCCATCAGGACGTCGACGTTGCTTCGGATCAGGCGAGAGGCGGCGAGGAGCACGAGCACCCCGACGAACAGAGCGGCGTATGCGTCACCCGCAGGATGGCCGTGACGCGCGAACACGAGCCCGACGAGAACGGCAACCGATCCCGCAAGGTCGCCCGCGAAATGCAGCGCGTTCGAGGCAAGCGCAGCGCTCTTCGTCTCGCGGGCGACCCGCCACGAGATGCTGGCGCGCGTGGCGTCGATCAGGATCACGACGACCACGGTTCCGAGCACGTACCACGAGGCATCGACATGCGAATGGCCGGGACCGATCAGGCGCTGCAGGGCCCGCGCCGCGATCAAGACGCTCACGACCGACAGGAACGATGCCTCGGCCAGCGCCGCGAGATGCTCGGCCTTCCCGTGACCGTACTGGTGCGAGAGGTCCGCGGGGCGCCCCGCGACGCCCAGGGCGACGAAGGTCAGGATCGCGGCGACGAGGTCGGTCCCGGAGTGCACGGCCTCGGAGACGAGCCCGAGGCTGTGGGCGCTCAGCCCGACCGTCAGCTTGAGGGCGACGAGCGCGGCGGCGGCGACGATCGAGACGAGAGCGGTGCGGCGCTGGGGGCTCAGCCGATCTCCTCCAGCGGCCACAGGAGGATGTCCTCGACGCGCGAGGTGAGGGCATGCGGCTCGCCTTCGAGCGGGAGCGGTGCGAGCGTGGCGGTCGTGACGGTCGCAGTCGCCCGGCGAAGGCTCCACGGGCCGTGGTTGACCTCGGCCCGATAGAGGCGGCCGCCGTCCTCGGTGTAGAGCGCGTATCGCTCCGTGAGGAAGTGGTCGAGGCTTCCGGCGAGCGGCTCGAACGGCTCGCCCGCGTCGCGAAACTCCGCGCGAAAGGCGTAGCCGTCGCGCTCGGCCTCGACGCTTCCGGCCGCCTGGCGGACCTGCGCCCGGTAGGCAGGAAGGCGGTGCGTCCGCTTCGCCGCCTCGGCATGGAGGCGGTTGCTCACCTCGATCGAGAAGTGCCAGAGACCGGGCCGGCCGTCGACCGTCACGTACGTGAACGTCTCGAGACGGCGGGCTGACGAGAGCGTCGGGAAAGGCGGGAGCCCGCGGAGGCGGAAGCTCTCGACACGGAACGCAGAGATGCCGAGCCAGGGAGCTCCTGCATGCGTGTCGACGGCGAGGCCCGGCGGAAGGAGCCGCGCGAGATCCGACAGCTCGACCCGCCAGTGGGCGAGCATGAGGTCACGCCGCGTCTCCGCCTGGGACCACGGGACGTCGGGCAGCGGCCAGGGCCGGCCCGCCGTCTCGCTCGCGAGCCGCTGCTGCCGCGCGACCGAGTCGATCATCCCGAGATCCGACATTCCCGTGATTCTCGCCGTTCCGGCCGTGGACCGGAGTCCGTTTCCGTCCGCAGATCAGTCCCCGAGCACGGCGATGGTCTCCGGCATCCGTTTCTGCGCGATGCGCTCGAGCGCGATCCCGATCGCGATCGCGACGCCGCCCGCGATCTCCCAGCCCGTCAGGTGCTCCGACAGGAGCAGGACGGCGAACAGCACCGCGAAGAACGGCTCGAGGTTCGCGAAGAGCGAGGCGCGCGAGGGCCCGACGCGGGCGATCGCCGTGAACCACAGGATGTTCGTCAGGAAGAGCGGCCCGACGACCGCGAACCCGAATGCGAGCCCCATCGTCCACCCGAAGCCCCTCGTGCCCTGGCTCGCGAGCTGCGGGATGCTCACGAGGGCGAGCGGCACCCAGCCGAGCGCGAGGACGAGCGCGCTGATCCGGAACGGCGAGTAGCGGCGCATGAGCGGGGTGATCGCCACCGAGTAGCAGCCCCAGGTCGCCGCGGTCGCAAGGGCCAGGACGTCACCGAGCAGGTCGCCCGAGAGCGACCCGCTTGCGCCGCCGCCGATCAGGCCGACACCGGCGAACGAGACGATCGCCGCTACCCAGAATGCACGCCCGGGCCGCTCGAGCCCGAATGCCGTCGCGACGATGCCGACGAAGATCGGCGTCGTCCCGAGCACGAGCCCGACGGTGGATGCATTCGTGAGGTGAACGGACGTGACGAACACGAGCTGGTTCGCGAAGATCAGAGCCGCGGCGAGGACGACGAGCTTCGCGTCGGACAGGGCGATCCGGAACGTGCGCTCGCGCCTCCACGTGAACCCCCAGAAGAGCAGGGTGGCGCTGAAGTACCGCGTCGTGGCGTACGCAAGCGGCTGGAAACCATGGCTGACGACGTACCGCGTCACGGTGATGTTGAGCGACCAGAGCAGCACCGTTCCGAGCAGCATCAGATCGACCCCCGAGATGCGCTTCACCGGATCGACACTACCGCCCGATCGTCCGCCCTCCGGGCGTTAGGCTTCGGCGGATGAGCGAGCCGACCCGCGACGACGTCGACGCCCTCGTCGGCCCCGCCACCCCCCATTTCGCCTACCAGCTTCGCGCTCGTGTGCGGGAGCTCGTCGCCGACCTTCCGGCCGAGCACGACGTTCGCGCCTATGCGGAGCGGAAGATGGAGCTGCTCGATCGCCTCGGCTATGCCTCCTCGAAGGCAGAGGAGGGCCCCCGCGAGGCGGCCACGCGCCTCGGCTGGGAAGGGATCCCGAGCACGGCGCCCGCAGACTCGCCTCTCCCGCGGCAGTGACCGTCTTCGTCACGGGCGGCTCGCGCGGGATCGGCCGTGCGATCGCTCTCAGGTTCGCGCGCGGCGGCGCCGGCCGCGTCGCGATCGGCTACCTGCGGAACGACAGGGCCGCCGAGGAGACGGCGGAGGAGCTTCGGGCCGCCGGCGCCGAGCCGGTCCTCGTCCGCGGCAACGTCACCTCGACCCGCGTGCTCGAGGAGGTCGAGGCCCTCGGCCCGCTCGACGCGCTCATCCACAATGCGGCCACCGGGGTCGTGCGCCCGGCGCTCGAGACGGAGGAGAAGCACTGGGACTGGACGCTCGGCGCCAACGCGCGCGCGCTCCTCGCGCTTGCGAAGGCGGCGGTCCCACAGATGCCGGCGGGCGCGTCCATCGTCGGGATCTCCTCGCTCGGCTCGCATCGTGTCCTTCCGAACTACGCGCTGATCGGCACCTCGAAGGCCGCGCTCGAATCACTCGTCCGCTACCTCGCGGTCGAGCTCGCGCCTCGGGGGATCCGCGTGAACGCAGTGTCGGCGGGCGTCGTCGAGACCGGCGCGCTCGAGCACTTCCCGAACAAGGAGGAGATGCTCCTCGCGGGACGCTCGAATCCCGCCGGACGGATCGTCACCCCCGACGACGTCGCCGGCGCGGTGACGTTTCTCTGCTCGCCGGAGGCGGAGATGATCCGCGGCCATGTGCTCGTGGTCGACGGCGGCTACATGCTTCCCGTCTGACCGTCGACGACCTCCGCCCCGGCGGCCGTGGCCGGGGTGCCGGAAGGCGGGCCTGATCCGGTCGGGAAGACGATCTCGCTGCGCGAGCGGGCAACGCCGAGGCCGGAAACCGTTTCGGGCAGCCACAGGTTGCCGCGCTGAACACCTGTGGAAAAGGTGCCAGACGACGAACCGCTTCGATCCGAAGGGCCTCGAAACCCCAGCGTTGATCGGCGTTCGCGCGTCTCATTCAGGTGTCAGACACCGGGTTTTACGCTCGAACCCTCGGCCGCGGCTCCCAGGTTGGAAGCGGCCTCGGAATAGGTGACGTTTTGCCGCGAGCGGTGCATACTGGACTCGATGAACTTCCGGGGAATCGCGCTTCTCGCGACCCTTGCGCTGGTTCTCGGCGCCGGCGTCGCCTCCGCCTCCGGGATCGACAAGGGGAGCGACCGCCCTCCCGGCGCGGTGCCTGCCGGCCAGGGCAAGCAGAGCCTGACCGAGGACGGGAAGTCGATCTGGATGACCGAGTGGTCGGCCTGCTGGAACATCACGATGGGCCACCTCTCGAAGGTGCTCCACATCCCGATCCGCCCCGGTGTCTCCCCCCAGCAGGCCGCGCGAAAGCTCGCGACGCGGGCCGTCTTCCTTCTGTACGAGACGACGCCCGAGACGCTCGC
>DASZLW010000103.1:0-2951 GCA_035552175.1 Gaiellaceae bacterium
ACGGCGAACGCCACCCTGGCGCTCGGCGCGCTTCCCGTGATGGCGCACGCCGCGGAAGAGGTCGAGGAGATGGTCGGCCACGCGGGTGCGCTCGTACTCAACATCGGGACGCTTTCCGCACACTGGGTCGACGCGATGCTCGCTGCCGGCCGCGCGGCGAACGCGAGGGGTATCCCGGTCGTCCTCGATCCGGTGGGTGCCGGTGCGACGCGCTACCGAACGGAGACGGCGAAGCGGATACTCGACGAGGTCGACGTCGCGATCGTGCGCGGGAACCCGGGCGAGGTCGCGACGCTCGCCGGGATCGGCGCGGAGATGCGCGGCGTCGACTCGATCGGTGCCGCCGCCGGCCCGGGAGAGATCGCCCTAGCGGCGGCACGCACACTCGGCGTGGTCGCGTCGGTCACGGGGCCCGTTGATCACGTCTCGGACGGCGAGCGGATGACGACGATCTCGAACGGCGACCCGATGCTGGCGCGGATCACGGGCACCGGCTGCATGTCGAGCGCGATCACGGGCTGCTTTGCCGCGGTCGCCGGGTCGCCCTTCGCTGCGGCGGTGGAGGCGCTCGCCGCCTTCGGCATCGCGGGCGAGGAGGCGGCGCGCGAGGCGAAGGGCCCGGGAAGCTTCCACGTCAACCTCTACGACGCGCTTGCGGCTCTCGACCCGGCCACGCTCGACGGGCGAGCCCGAATCGCATGAGGGTGCACGCGCTCGTGAGCGACGTCGAGACGGCCCGGCGCGCGATCGCGGCCGGCGCGACCGTCGTGCAGCTCAGGGTCAAGGCACCGACGCACGAGGTCGTCCGCCGCGGGCTCGGGTTGAGGGGGCTCGGCACACCGTTTCTCGTCAACGACGACGTCGATGCGGCGCGGGAGCTCGGAGCCGACGGGGTGCACCTCGGGCAGAACGACGATGGTTCGCTTCGGGCCCGCGCCGCCGGTCTGATGCTCGGCCGCTCCGCGACGACCTACGAGGAGGCTCTGGCCGTCGAGGCCGACTACGTGGGCCTCGGGCCGATCTGGTCGACGCCTTCGAAGGTCGACGCAGCCTCCCCGCTCGGGCTCGACGAGCTGGCCCGTATCTGTGCTGTCGTGAAGATCCCGGTGATCGCGATCGGCGGGATCGATGCGGCGAACGCCCGGGCCTGCATCGAGGCGGGTGCCGCCGGCGTCGCGACGATCAGAGCCGCGACGGACCCGGCGCTCAGGAAGGCGGTGGATGAGGCTCTCGGAGCTCGGTGAGCTCGGGCTCGTCGCCGAGCTCGAGCGCCGGGGCCTGATCTCGGGCGTGGAGAACGACGCCGCGGCCCTCGCCGGCGGGGTCGTCGTCACCCAGGACGCACTCGTCGAGGGCGTGCATTTCCGCCTCGACTGGATCGGATGGCGCGAGCTGGGGTTTCGCGCCGCCGCCGTGAACGTCAGCGATCTCTCGGCGTCGGGCGCCGAACCCGAGGCTCTCGTCGTCACGCTCGCCGTGCCTGGGACCGTGGAGAGCTCGGACGTCTACGAGCTCTACGCCGGGCTCGGCGAGGCGGGGACTCCCGTCGTGGGCGGCGACACGACGGAGGCGCCGCAGGTCGTGCTCAGCGTGACGGCGATCGGCCGCTCGCCGCGGATCCCGGGACGGGCAGGGGCGAAGCCGGGCGACCTGCTCGTCGTGACCGGGCCGCTCGGCGGATCGGGCGCGGCGTTCCGGGCCGGCCGCTATCTTCGCCCGCCGGTTCGCACCGCTCTCGGGCTCGAGCTCGGCGCCGTCGCGCACGCGATGCTCGACATCTCGGACGGGATCGCCGTCGACGCCGCGCACATGGCGCGCCGGTCGGGCGTGAAGTGCGTGATCGAGCTCGACCGCGTCCCGCTCCCCGCGGGGGCGACGGTCGAGGACCTTGGATTCGGCGAGGACTACGAGCTGCTCGCGGCGGTCGCCGAGCCGGGCGGACACGCGGTCGTCGGCCGCGTCGAGGAAGGCGACGGCGTCGAGCTGCTGCGCGACGGAGAGCCCTTCGCGCTCTCCGGCTGGACCCACTTCGGCTCCGGCGGCCCGGCGTCGTACTAGCAGCGTCGTCCAGAGCAGCTCGTCTCGGGCCTCGCCGGCTCGGTCGGATCAGCCCCCCGAGGCGCGCTCGAAGCTGAGCATCAGCTTCCGGAGGAGCGCGTTCAGTGCGTGCTGCTCGTCCTTCGAGAGCGCGCCGGCGATCATCGCCTCCTTGATCGCCTGCGCGTTCGTCGATTCGACCCAGACCGTGTCGCCGGAGTCGGTCAGATCGACCCGGACGCCGCGCCGATCCGTGGGGTCGGGCCGGCGCCCGACGTAGCCGGCTCGTTCGAGCCGGTCGATCCGGTTCGTCATCGCCCCGCTCGACAGCTCGAGCTTCGTCGAGAGCTCGCCCGGCGTCGACGAGGCGCCGGGCGCTCGCCTGAGTGCGCAGAGGAGCTTCCATTCGCCGTACGAGAGGTCGTGGCCCTCGAGGGTCTCCTCCATCGCGATCCGCAGCCGCCGGTCGATGCCCTGGATGCGCTCGACGATCCCTTCCACGTCCATGTCCAGGTCCGGGAGGTCGCCGCAGAGATCGGCGAGCTTCCGGTCGACGTGATCCTGCTCCTCCGAAACGATGGTGTCGAGTTTCGTGCTCATACGCATCTCCTACCCCCGAAGCATGACAGAAAATCCCTTGACGTCAAGATACCCCGTGTGTAGTATCTCGACATCAAGATTCTTAGTCTGGAGGGAGATGAGATGACGAGCATGTTGAGTGAACCGGTTGCGAGGAACATCCTGATCGAGGCACGCATCGAACAGCTTCGCGGCGGGCCGCTGCGGCGAAGCCTCGTCAGGTTGCCGCGCCGGAACTGACGATCGAGAGAGAGCGCGGGAAGGGCTACAGGAAGCGGGAGAACTTCTCGCGGAAGTGGCCCGCCGGGTAGGCGCCGATCACGGTCTCGGCCGGC
>DASZLW010000104.1:0-12907 GCA_035552175.1 Gaiellaceae bacterium
GCTCGTCGACAAGGAGCCGATCGACGTCTCCATCGACGATCTGCGCGATGTCATCGACCTCTGGGGCGAGCGCTCGCCTCGGACTCGACAGAAGGTGACGTCGGTGGTTCGCGCTTTCTGGAGCTGGGCCGAGGAGCAGGGCCACATTGCGATCTCGCCTGCCGCGCGGATTCGGCGACCGCGTGCCGAGAAGCGGGTCGCGCCGCTCCTGCCGGCCGACGCGAGGCCTCGGCTCCTCACGATCGCCAAGCACCCGCGTGACCGTCTGGCGCTCTTCTGTCTGCTCCTCCTCGGCGTCCGGCGAGGCGAGCTGGCCGGTATCCAGGTTCGCGACTTCGACGCTCATCGCTGCTCGCTCCGCGTCTACGGCAAGGGCCGCACGGAACGCATCCTTCCCCTTCGCGGCCCGGTGCTCGCCGAGCTCCGGCTCTTCCTCAGCACCGATCTCCCCCACGTCGGCCGATCACCCAAGCCGGACGACTACCTGCTCTACCCGACCAAGAAGGTCTACGACGGTCGCGGGACAGAGGGCCAGCAGCTGCTCGCCATCCGCGCCTATCCGAAGAAACGCCCGAGTCCGCAGGCCGTTCATCGCTGGTGGTACCGGCAGCTGCAGGCTGCCGGTCTCGTCGGTCGCGACGTCACCCACGGTTTCAATATGCATCTCGCCCGCAACACCTTCGCCAGCGAGCTCCGGCGCGTCGCCGGAATCGACGCCGCATCGCAAGCTCTCGGCCACGCGGATCTCAACACGACGCTCGGGATCTACGGCCACCGCGACCAGACAGACCTCGAGACGGCGATGGACGCCCATGCGACCTGGCTCGAGCAGCAGCGGGAGAACGAAATCGTTCCCCCCGAAGCTGACCGCTGAACGGCTCTACTGCGGGAGAAAATGGAGGCGGCGGGAATCGAACCCGCGTCCGCGGACGCACCGACCGAGCGTCTACAAGCTTAGGCTGCGATTGGAGTTTCGCCCGGACAGCTGGTTCGCAATCAGACCTACTGCCGGGCTAGCCATCCTGAAGTCTTGCGCCGCCGGCGATTGGCTCTCCTTTGGCGCCAGCCCGTTAGTTGATGCCGATATCCCGAGCCACGGGCAAACTCGGGTCGACACGCTGCGCTAGTTGTTTAGGCTAGGCAGCGAGTGCGAGATGATTTTCCGCACTTGCGTTTGTTTTCCGGTTGTTTTAGGAGGCCGACCGGAGACCTCCGCTTGCAGCTCTGCCGGAGAACCGACCACGTCGAAACCATGGCGCCCCCGTATGTGTTTCACCCATCTTAGCGTTACAGGGAGTAGCTCACCTCGATCTTCTCCACCACCGCGAAGACCACCTCCAGTCAAACTCGCCGCTCTGCGGCCGCCTCGACGAGCGTTGCCGGCGCGATCTCCGCGAACGCGTCTTCGACGATCCCCGCGATCTCGTCCCACTCGAGTCCCCTGTCGAGCCGCACTCCGAGCCAGCCTCGGTGGCCGACGTAGGGCGGAACGAAGTACTGCTCGGGGTTCCCGTCGACGAGCATCTGCTGCACTCCCTCCCCGGCGGCGCACCAGATCGCGAGGCGCCCGTCGCCGTGGTGGTCCTGCAGCACCATCACGAACGGACGCTTACCGCGGACGAAGAACGCCGGCGCGCCATGGCTCGGACGCTCCTCGACCTCGGGCAACTCGAGGCAGAGCTTGCGGAGATGCGCGAGGGTCCGCTCGCGTTCCTTCGCACTCACCGGCTGCGGGTCTTCATCACCCGCTCGATATCGCGCTTCGCGTCGCGCTCGGCGACGGCGCGGCGCTTGTCGCGCACGTCCTTCCCACGCGCAAGGGCCAGCTCGATCTTCACGCGGCCGTCCTTGAAGTACAGGCGCGTCGGGACGAGCGTGAGGCCCTTCTCGCGCACCTGCCCGTAGATCCGGTCGATCTCGCGGCGGTGGAGGAGCAGCTTGCGCGGCCGGGTCGGGTCGTGGTTGGCGCGGTTCCCCTGGTCGTAGATCGCTATCTCGGCGCCGTGGAGCCACGCTTCGCCGTCGCGGATGTCGGCGTACGCCTGCCCGAGCACTGCCCTTCCCTCGCGGAGGGACTTCACCTCGGTGCCCGTGAGCACGAGCCCCGCCTCGACCCGGTCGAGCAGCTGGTACTCGTGCCGGGCCTTGCGGTTGTCTGCGATCAGCTTCTCGGCCACGCACCGATTGTAGGCCGCGGATTGAAGCGGGAGCCCGCGGGACGGGCGGCGCCGGCGGAACGGGGCCGCCGGTCTGCCGGTACCGCTCGTGGATCAGCGCCGTCCGCGGCCACGACGGCCGGCCTGATTCGACTTCGGCTTCGGCTGGGCGCGCTTCGGGGGCTTGCGATCCTGCGGCTTTCTCGGGAGCCGGCTGCCCTGTCCCGCCGGTGCGAGCTCGACCTTTCCCTCGTTCTGCGCGATCGACTCGACCCGCACCTCGATCTCGTCGCCGAGGCGGTACGCGCGGCCCGAGCGGCGGCCGACCAGCGCCGTGCCGGTGTCGTTGAGCTCGAAGAACTCGCCGGGCAGCCGCCGTGCGGGCAGGAACCCCTCGAACACCTCGCCGAAGCGGATGAAGAGCCCCGAGCCGATCGCCCCGGTGACCTCGCCGGGCCACGGCTCCTCCCAGCCGCGGTCGAGGAGCCGGTCGTCGAGCAACCATGCGAGGCAGATGTCGTCGGCGAGGTACTCGAGCTGCGCCGAAGCGCGCTCCCGCTCCGACGCATGTGAGGCGAGGCCGTGCAGGTCCGAAGGCGCCGGTGCGTCCGAGAGCCCGAGCTCGCGCAGGAGGATGCGGTGGACAACCAGGTCCGGATAACGGCGGATCGGCGAGGTGAAGTGGCAGTAGGCGGGACTCGCGAGCCCGGAATGGCCGAGGTTCTGCGGGTCGTAGCGGGCCTGCTTGAGCGCGCGGAGGACGAGCGGCGGAAACGCCTCTCTGCCTCGGCCTGTCTTCGTCACGTACTCGGTGACGCGGCGTGAGATGGCACCGGCGAGCTCCGCGGCCTGGTCGGGAGCGATCTGCTTCGGCACCGGCGGAGTCGGGACGCCGAGGTCGACGAGCTTCGCGACCAGGAGCGCGATCGCCGGCGGCTCCGGCTGCTCGTGAACGCGATAGAGCGCCGAGCGGCCCCGGCCGGCGAGAAAGCCGCCGACCGCCTCGTTCGCGCGGATCATCAACTCCTCGACGAGCATGTGCGCGTGCGGCTCGCTCTCGCGCCACGCGTTCGAGACGCGGCCCTCGGCGAACGAGAAGGCGACTTCCGGCGACACGATCTCGAGCGCGCCGCGGCGGTAGCGCTCGGCCCTCAGTGCTGTGGCGACCTCGGTGGCCAGATCGAGCTGCTCGAGGATCGCTGGCTCGGCGTCCCGACGTTCGGCCTGGCCGTAGGTGAGGCGGGCGTTCGAGTTGATCACCGACCGGTAGAAGGTCGGCTCCCCGCGCGGTGGCAGCTCGACCGTGACGCACAGCCGGTCGACGTGCGGGCGCAGCGAGCACGCTTCGTCGGCGAGCTCGTGCGGGAGCATCGGAGCGACGAGGCCCGGCACGTAGGTCGAGAACGCGCGGCGGGACGCGCCCAGGTCGAGCGGCGCTCCGGACGGAACGAAGAACGAGACATCGGCGATGTGCACCCACGACCGGATCCCCTCGGCCTCGCGGCGGAAGCTCAGCGCGTCGTCGAAGTCCTTCGCCGTGTCGGGATCGATCGTGAGCGTGGGCAGGTCGCGAAGGTCGATCCGGCCGTCCGTGATGGGCTCCGGCATGTCGTAGGGCTCGAACTCGGTACGTGCGCCCTCCTCGACGAGCAGAGCCTCGAGGACGTTCTCGATCCGCTTCGCACTACCCAGCCGCCGGACGACGCGGGCGCGGCCGCGGCCCGGCGCGACGACCGCGAGATCGCCGCGCGCGAGGTCGCCTGCGCCCTTCGGGTCGAGCACGATCGGGACGCCCGGTGTGAAGAACGGCTCGCCGCTGACGAGCTTGCCGCGCCGTTCGATCTCGACGACGACGAGGGGGTTCCGGGAGGCTTCCACACCCCGAGGCTACGGGAGCGGCCCCGTGTGAAGAGGTGGTACGCACGAAGCCGTCGCGGCCGCGCGGTCAGGCCACTTCCGGATGGCCGCTGATGCGGCTAGACCCGCAAGAAGCGGCGGAGCGTCAGCCCCGAGCCGACGGCGCCCAACCCGAGCCCGAAGAGCAGCAGGATGCCGGCGGTCGCGGAGAACGCGAGCGCGTGCACGTCGGGAGCGGTCGAAAGCGCGTTGTGCACGATCGCGGGCAGCGCCACCTCTCGGCCTATGACCAGCAGCAGCACCGCGAACAGCGAGCCGCCGAGGCCGCACAGCAGTCCTTCGATCATGAACGGTCCGCGGACGAACCAGTTCGTCGCGCCGACGAGCTTCATCACCTCGATCTCGCGTCGCCGGGAGAAGATCGAGAGCCGGATCGTGTTCGCGATCAGGAGCGACGCCGACGCGAGGAGGATCAGCACCGCCACCGCGAAGATCGCCTCGACCCAGTGCGCGAAGTGAATGATGCGACTCGAGTCGGGCTTGTCGTTCCCGATGTCGTGGACGCCTGCGGGCAGCGGCTGCTGCAGGCCCGCCACGAGCTTCTGTAGATCCTCGGCCCGCTTCGGCGTCACGATGATCGTGTCGGGCAGCGGGTTGTACGGAAGCTGGCTGATCAGCGGCGCATGTGTCTTCTTCATCTGGTTGATCGCCGCCTCCTTCGACACGAAGTGCCACTTCTTGACGAGCGGGTTCGCGGATAGGCCTCGCGCGACCGCGTTCTCCTCGGCGTGCGTGGCCGGGCCGCCGCGGTCGCCCTCGGCGTTGAAGTAGACGTTCGCGACGAGCTCGCGCTTCACGTGGTTCGACCACGAGAGCATCCAGCTGCCGAACCCGATCAGCACGCCGAGCAGGAACATGCCGATGAGCACGGTCATCATCGCCGCGATCGTCGTCGACATGTTGGCCACGAGGCTCCGCCAGGCCTCGGAGACGAGCAGGCGCAGCCTCATTCTCCCGCGGCTCCCCTACTCACCCGTGTACCCACCGCGACGCTCGTCGCGGGCCAGACGGCCGTCTTCGAGCTGGATCACGCGCTTGCGCATCTTGTCGACCATCTCGCGGTCGTGGGTGACCATCAGGATCGTGGTGCCGGCCATGTTGATGCGGTAGAGAAGCTGCATGATCCCGACCGACGTGTCGGGATCGAGGTTCCCGGTCGGCTCGTCGCACACGAGGAGCGGCGGATGGTTGACGAACGCGCGCGCGATCGAGACGCGCTGCTGCTCACCACCCGAGAGCTCGTCCGGAAGCGAGTTCATCTTGTGCGAGAGACCAACCATCGAGAGCACCTCGGGAACCTTCTTCCGGATCGAGTTGCGGCTCTCGCCCTGCACCTTGAGCGCGTACGCGACGTTCTCGGCGGCCGTCCTGCTCGGGAGCAGCTTGAAGTCCTGGAACACGCACCCGATGTTGCGTCGGAGCATCGGCACCTTGTTGCGCTTGAGACGCGTCAGGTCGCGGCCGCCGACGACGATCTTCCCGTTCGACGCCTCGAGCTCCTTGAGGAGCAGGCGCACGAGCGTCGACTTTCCCGAGCCCGACGCTCCGACGACGAAGACGAACTCGCCCTTGTCGATGCGGAACGTGACGTCGCGAAGCGCAGCGACGTCCGGCTCGTAGATCTTCGTCACGCTCTCGAACACGATCATCGAGCTCGTGCCGGCGGGCGGACGGGTCGCGAGGCTGGGCGGCTCTGCTACGGCCGTCGCAGACTCAGAAGGGATGAGGTCTCGATCCTGCACGCGGTCGATTCGGGTCGATGGTGCGCCGCTCGCCGCGAGTTGCAGCTTCGACGCCCCGTGCGAAGAACCCCGCAAGCCTACCCGATTCTCCGAGCGGCCTTCGCGAGGAGATACTCGTGGATGAACGGATCGAGGTTCCCGTCGAGTACGCCCTGCGCGTTCCCGGTCTCGTAACCGGTTCGCGCGTCCTTGACCTGCTGGTATGGATGGAGGACATAGCTGCGGATCCATTCGCCGCCGAAGCCTGTGTCGGCGGTCCCGCCCCTCTCCTTCGCCATCTTCGCCTCACGCTCCTCCTCGGCCTTCTCCACGAGCCGTGCCTTGAGGACGCGCATCGCGGTCTGCTTGTTCGCCGACTGGGATCGCTCGTTCTGGCACTGCGCGACGATTCCGGTGGGGAGGTGGGTGATCCGGACGGCGCTGTCTGTCTTGTTCACGTGCTGGCCCCCCGCGCCCTGCGCGCGGTACGTGTCGATCTTTAGGTCGCCCTCGTCGATCTCCACGTCCGTGTCGTCGGGAAGGAGCGGCGCGACGATCACCGTCGCGAACGACGTCTGCCGCCGGTGGGCCCCGTCGAACGGCGAGAGACGGACGAGCCGGTGCTTGCCACGCTCGGCCTTCAGGATCCCGTAGGCGTTCTCGCCCTCGATCGTGAAGGTCGAGCTCTTGAGGCCCGCCTCCTCGCCGGGGCTCGCCTCGAGCAGCTCGACGTCGAACGCGCGGTTCGCGGCCCAGCGCTCGTACATCCGGAGCATCATCTCCGTCCAATCCTGCGCGTCGGTGCCCCCGGTGCCCGATTGGAGCGTCACGACGGCATCGCCGGTGTCGTACTCGCCGTTGAACTGTGCGGCCTCCTGCAGCCGGTCGAGCTCCGCGCGCAGCGGCCCGATCCCGGCCACGATCTCGCCCGACATCTGCGGGTCGAGCTCGAAGAGCTCCCTGGCGTCCTCGTAGTCGCGCGTGAGCTGCGCATAGCTCTCGAACCGCTTCGAGACCCGCGAATGCTCCGTGCTGATCTTCTGCGCCCGGTTCTGGTCGTCCCAGAAGCCGGGCTCGTTCATGGCCGTCTCGAGCTCGGCCCTTCGCGCCGTCAGTTTGTCCGGGTCAAAGGTAATCACGGACCCAGGCAAGCTGGATCCTGATCTCCTCGAGCTGATCCGAGAGTGGTGCGTCTTCGGGAGCCATCGCGGAGCCATGGTACCGGGCAGCCTGCCGCAAGGGCGCACTCAGGCCGTTGCGTGGAACGCCGGCGTTCGCGGCATCGGCAGACCCTGTGGCGAATCGGGGGCGCTGTGACGAAGTCGGCTGACTTTCGGCACAGACATGTGACACCTTCGGCGATAGCGTTCCGGTAGGGGCCCTCGCTCCCCCATGCCGGGGGTGCATCCGCGAGGGTCGGTCGAAACGCGGTCCGGGGCGACGCTTGCAGAGGAAGCACGCCGTCCGGAAGCGACGCGGTCGGAAGCGACGTGCTCCTGAAGAAACGCGGTCACGAACCGATGGCCCGGCCGGCACCGCCCGAGCTAGCTCCGGATGGTGCCGTCGAGGCGCGTGGGCTCCGTTAGGAGCCGTGGCAGCGCTTGAACTTCTTGCCCGAGCCGCACCAGCACGGGTCGTTCCGGCCCACGCTCTCCTGCACGGATTTCACGACCGGCTGGGGCGGGGCGCCGTTCGTGGCAGGCGGCGCCGCAACACCTCCGCCGACGCCGCCGGCCGCCGCGATCGCCTGAGAGCCGGCCATCGTCTCGTGCTGATAGCTCATCGGGCCCTGAGGCCCGCCGTTCGTGTTCGCCGGCAGGCCTGGCGGCGGGCCGCCGTTGCCGTCGCCGGGCTCGATCCGCGTGTGGAAGAGGATCTCGATCACCTCGTGGCGGATCAGGCGGTTGAGGTCTTCGAACATGTGGTGACCCTCGTTGCGGTACTCGACGAGCGGATCCTTCTGGGCCATGCTGCGAAGGTGGATGCCCTCGCGCATGTAGTCCATGTTCTCGAGGTGCTCGCGCCAGCGGACATCGACGACCTGGAGCAGCATGTACCGCTCGAGATCGCGCATCAGCCCCTCCTGGATAGCGTCGAACTCGCGCTCTCGCTCGGCATAGGTGTCGAGTGCGTCGTCGAGGAACTCCGCGTCGATTGCCTCGCGGTCGAGCCGCTCGAGCTCCTCGGCGCTGACGCCGGTGCCGTAGAGCGCCTCCATCGCGTTCACGAGCTCACCGATGTCCGACTCGCCCTCGAGCTCGGAGCCCATGTACTCGCCGACGACCGTCTCGATCACCTCCGGAAGCCACTGCTGCTTGATCTGCTCCGAGAGATCCTCGCCTTCGAGGACCGCGCGCCGCTGCCGGTAGATCACCTGGCGCTGCGAGTTCATCACGTCGTCGTACTTGAGGACGTTCTTGCGGGCGACGAAGTTCTGCTCCTCGACCTTCTTCTGGGCGTTCTCGATCTGGTTCGTGAGGATCTTCTGATCCATGGGCTGATCCTCGGGCAGGTTGAACCGGTCCATGATGTTGTAGAGCCGGTCGCCGGCGAACAGGCGCACGAGGTCGTCCTGGCCCGAGAGGTAGAAACGGGTCTCGCCGGGGTCGCCCTGACGGCCGGAGCGGCCGCGCAGCTGGTTGTCGATCCGGCGGGCCTCGTGGCGCTCGGTGCCGAGGACGTAGAGCCCGCCGAGCTCGCGCACGTGGTCGTCGATCTTGATGTCGACGCCGCGGCCCGCCATGTTCGTGGCGATCGTGACGGCGCCGACCTGGCCCGCGTCCTTGATGATCTCCGCCTCGCGCGCGTGCTCCTTCGCGTTCAGCACCTGATGCTTGACGCCCTGGCGCTTCAGAAGCTCGCTCAGGAGCTCTGAGGTCTCGACGGCGATCGTGCCGACGAGGATCGGCTGCCCCTTCTCGTTGCGCTCCTTGATGTCGCTGACGACGGCGTTGAACTTCCCCTCGAGCGTCTTGAACATCAGGTCGTTCTTGTCGAGTCGCGCCACCGCCACGTTGGTCGGGATCGGGACGACCTCGAGGTTGTAGATCTCGACGAACTCCTTCTCCTCGGTCTTCGCGGTGCCCGTCATCCCGCCGAGCTTCGTGTACAGGCGGAAGTAGTTCTGCAGCGTGATCGTCGCGAGCGTGACGTTCTCGTCCTGGATCGGGACGTTCTCCTTCGCCTCGACCGCCTGATGCAGGCCCTCCGACCAGCGCCGCCCTTCCATGATCCGGCCGGTGAACTCGTCGACGATCTTCACCTCGCCGTCCTGGATCACGTAGTCGACGTCGAGCTTGAACAGCGACTCGGCCTTGAGCGCCTGCTGCAGGTGGTTGACGAGCTGCACGTTCTCGGGCGCGTAGAGGTTCTCGATCTTCATCGCGCGCTCGACCTTCTCGATCCCTGACTCGGTCGGGCTGATCTGCTTGTGCTTCTCGTCGAAGAGATAGTCGTACTCCTGCGCGAGCTCCGCGTCCTCGACCTTCGAGCCCTTGGACTGGTGGCCGCGGAGACCGCGGACGATGCGGGCCATGTCGAAGTAGGTCTTTGCCGCGCCGCTCGGTTCGCCGGAGATGATCAGCGGCGTCCGCGCCTCGTCGATCAGGATCGAGTCGACCTCGTCGACGATCGCGAAGTTGTGGCCGCGCTGCACCGTGTGCTCGAGGGAGCTCGCCATGTTGTCGCGGAGGTAGTCGAAGCCGAACTCGGAGTTCGTGCCGTACGTGATGTCGCACTCGTAGGCCGCCTTGCGCTTGTCGAAGTCCATGTTGAGCTCGGACTCGATCGCCGAGACCGTGACCCCGAGGCGCTCGAACACGCCGCGGTTCCAGTCTGCGTCGCGGCGGGCGAGATAGTCGTTGACGGTGACGAGATGGACGCCCTGTCCGAGAGTGCGCCCGTCGTGCGTCGTCACGGTCGGCAGCGCGTTCAGGTAGAGAGCGAGGCTCGCGACGAAGGTCTTGCCCTCGCCGGTCTTCATCTCCGCAACGTCACCTTCGTGGAGCACGATCCCGCCCATCATCTGCACGTCGAAGATGCGCTGATCCGACTCACGGACGCGCGCCTCGCGCACCGCGGCGAAGGCCTCGAAGAGCAGGTTGTCGAGCTCTTCGCCGTTCGCGAGCCGCTCGCGGAACTCGCTGGTCTTCGCGCGAAGCGCGTCGTCGGAGAGCTTCTGGAACTCGGGCTCGAACGTCGCGACGTACGCGGCCTGCTGTTGCAGTCGCTTGAGTCGCTTCCCCTCGCCGAAGCGGAAAAACTTCTCGAAACCATCGTTGCCGGGCACACGCACAGGGTATCGGCTCTGCCACCCGTAACCATCGTCCTCGGAGCGCTCAGAGCGGGTGGATCTCGATCTCCCAGACCTCGCCCACGATTCGACGGGCGCGAACGCTCTGCTCGGGGCGCTCGAGGGCCGGCACCGAGCCGAAGGCGCGCTCACCGTCGATCAACAGCGTGCGCTCGCCGTCGTGGCTCGTCAGCTCGACCTCGGTCCCCGGGACGCCCGCCAACTCGATCACCTCGATCCGCCGACCGGCGACCGCCCACACCGTTCCCTGACGGCGCACGGCTTCTGCCCGGTAGGGCGGGGTGAGGTCGTGATCGACCGCCTCGGCGAGCACTTCGAGGTCCTCCGGCCCCTCCTCGACGACGATCTCGTCTCCGGGCAGAACGACGAAGAGCGCCCTGTCCCCTTTCAGGTCCGGGGCGTCGACCGTCGTGACGGTGTCCCACTCTCGAGCCCGTTGGATCCCGTGGATGCCGACGTTGTCCCAGGCAGCGCGGACCGGTTCCTCGTCGTCGAGCATCCCGCCTTCGCGGGCGAGCCGCACGTGCAGCGGCTCGCGCCGGCGAAAGAGGCCCATCGTCCGAGTACCCGCGAACGCTACGGCGTACCGTGATGCGCCGTACGGCGCCGGGGCTCGTTCCTGCGCTTCTCGCGGTAGCGGATGACCTGGCGCTCGAGGTTGTCTGCCAGCCGGTCGATTGCCGAACGGATGTCGGAGGTCGACTCCCGCGCCCGCAGAGTGGGTCCTTTGGTGAACACGATCGCCTCCGCGGAACGACGATGATGCTTCGTCTCGGCTGCGAGCTCGATCTCGATCGCCGTGTCCGGCGCGAGCTGCCTGTCGAGGCGCGAGAGCTTCGATTCCGCATATGCGCGGAGCGTCGGGCTCACCTGAATGTTCCGTCCCTTGACCTGAAGCCGCACGGCGCACCTCCTGTGGTCGACGAGTCCCTGAAGCCGAGAGTAGCGGACGGTACAGCCGTACACGCTCATCCGGGTCTCCCGCCTCGTTCATGCCGCAAATGGGCCCCGCCGAAACGCCGTCCACGAACCCGAGCCGAGAAGGTCCGGCCGGTCCGAGCCGAGCTCCGCCGCGTCGTGCGAACCCGGGGCCCGGATCGGGGGCCTCACCGTACCGCCCGCGCGAGCGTGACGACGTGCACCTCGCGCGCCCCGGCCGCCCTCAGGGCCGTCGCGGCGGCACCGACCGTCGCTCCGGTCGTGTAGACGTCGTCGACGAGCACGACGCAACCGCGCAGGCGGCGCACCGCCACGAACGCTCCGCGCATGTTGCGCCGCCGCTCGGCGAGCGCGAGCCCCGTCTGACGCGCGACGCGCCGCCGCCGCTCGAGGAGCGGCTCGACCTCGAGCCCCCAGTGCCTTCCGAGCACCCTGGCGAGGGCCTTGGCGGTCTCGTGGCCCCGCCGCAGGCTGCGGTCGCCGTCAGGCGGGATGTAGGTGATGACGTCTGCGGCCGGCATCGGGACGAACTCGACCACGAGCCCCGCGGCCACCTCGGAGAGCGGGCGGAGACCTCCCTCCTTCCATCTCCGGAGCAGCGGCCGTGCGGGGCCCGCGTAGAGGATCGCCGCTCGGGCAGACGCGAATGCGATCCGTCGCCCGGCGCACTCGCGACACCGCTCGACGGGCCAGGCGGTCGGTGCGCCGCACCGGGTGCAGACGGTGGCTCCAACCGGGAGGAGCGAATCCCGACAGCCGCTGCAGAGCAGAGGCCCGGGTCGGAGACAGCAGGCACAGCGCGAGGGCGACAAGAGCTCGAGAAGCCACAACGTCGACGATATGCACGAACGTGTCACGTGTCTGTCACAACTTTGTGCCAGATGTGTGACGGCCAGGGGCGCGCCGCCGCGGCTGTTACGTTGAAGCCTTGGGTATCGGCCGTCCGTGCCCCTCGGGGAGAGTGAGCCGGTGACGGCTGCGCCGCGCCGCGCGCGAGGCGTACCGGCTCTCTGCGCAGGAATCGCTCTCGCGATCGGCATCCTGGCCGCGATCGCGGCGATGGGCGGTCGCGGGCCGACGCAGCTCGTCCACATGAAGCAGGGTGGCCCGGGGTCGGAGCTCGCACCGGCGGGGTTCGCCTACGTCGCATCCCACGACGACGGGACGTACTACTACAGCATCGCCCGCGACCCGCTGGCACGCGGCGAAGCGCATCGGACGATCGACCTCGCGGGATACCGCTACGGACATCCGCTCTATGCGTGGCTCGCGTGGCTCGTGAGCGGCGGCGGCAGACCGTCCGATGTCCCTAGCGCACTGCTCTTCGTATCGCTCATCTGCCTCGGCATCGGTGCGGCCGCAGCAGCGGTGCTGGCCGTCGACCTCGGCATGAGCCCGTGGTGGGGTCTAGCGATCCCGCTCAACCCGGGCATCCTCTTCTCGGTCACCGCGGACACGACCGAGAGCACGGCCGTCGCAGTCATGCTGCTTGCGATCATCGCGTGGAGGCGGGAGCGTCTCCTCGCCGCAGGCATCCTGATCGTCGGCGCATGCTTCGCGAAAGAGCCGCTGCTCCTCGTCCCGACGGCGCTCCTCGCCGTCGAGGTGGTCCGCTTCCTTCGTGGGCGCCGCGCACCTGCGCTCGCGGCGCGCGCGACGGCGCTCCTCGCCGGGCCGTTCCTCTACGGGCTGTGGGCCGTCTACCTCCGGGTGAGATTCGGAGCCTTCTCGTCGGGTAGCGGCACCACGATCCTCGGCACGCCGTTCGTGGGCTGGATCGACACGTTGCGGCAGGCAACGACGTTCGTCGAGGGCGGGGACTACGAGATCGGCGAGGCAGCAGTTCCGATCGTGCTCTCCAT
>DASZLW010000105.1:0-7092 GCA_035552175.1 Gaiellaceae bacterium
GGCGGCGCGGAGCTCGGCCTTGCGTGCCCGCTTCGCGGCCTGGTAGTCGGCGAGCGCCTGCGGCGAGTCGACCTTTCCGAGGCAGGCGTGATCGGGGGCGAGCGCCTTGGCGCTCTCGAGCCCGAACCGGTAGGCGAGCACCGAGGCGATCGCCGTCACCTTCATCTGGCCGAAGCCGGGCAGCGCACCGAGCCGCTTCTTCAGGTCTGCGGAATCTGCCGCGTCGTTCCAGATCCTGGAGGCATCGCCGTCGTAATCCTCGGCGACGACCGCGGCGAGCTCCCGCACGCGATTCGCCATCGAGCCGGGGAAGCGATGGATCGCCGGCTTCGCCTTGAAGGCCTCCTCGAGGTCGAGCTCGGCGAGCTTCCGGGGATCGAGCGTCCCGACCCGTTCCTTCAGCGCCAGCGGGCCCGCGAAGGCCTTCTGCACCGGCACCTGCTGGTCGATCGCGAAACCCACGAGGAGCGCGAACGGGTCGTGCGCGAGGAGCTCGCAGGCGGCTTGATCGTCGGTGAAGTACAGAGCGTCGGGCATCCCGGAACTGTACTAAACGAACACTTGTTCGCTGGCCTCTTCGGCGATACCCTGGATGAATGGACGCGCTCGCAGCTTTCTCGCCCGCCACGCGAGCCTGGTTCGAGGGGGCGTTCGCCGAGGCGACGCCCGCCCAGCGGCTCGGGTGGCCGGCGATCGCCGGGGGCGCCGACGTCCTGATCCAGGCGCCGACCGGGTCCGGAAAGACGCTCACGGCCTTCCTCTACGCGATCGACCGTTTGAATGCCCGTCCCGGCGAGGGGTTGCGAGTCCTCTACGTCTCGCCGCTGAAGGCCCTCAACTACGACATCGAGCGAAACCTCCGCGGGCCGCTCGCGGGGCTGCAGTCGAGCCTTCGCGTCGGTGTCCGCACGGGGGACACCTCGACGAAGGAGCGCCGCGAGCTCGTCAAGGCCCCGCCCGACATCCTGATCACGACGCCCGAGTCGCTCTATCTGATGCTCACCTCGGCAGCGCGCGAGACGCTCCGGGGCGTCGAGACACTGATCCTCGACGAGGTGCACGCGGTCGCGGGGACGAAGCGCGGAGCGCATCTCGCTCTCTCGGTCGAGCGGCTTGCACGGCTCGTCGACCGCCCCGTCCAGCGGATCGGTCTCTCGGCCACGCAGCGACCGCTCGAGGAGATCGGGAAGTTCGTCTCCGGCGGCAGGCCGATCGAGCTCGTCGACGCCGGAACGCGGAAGGAGCTCGACCTCCAGGTCGTGGTGCCGGTCGACGACCTCCGCGAGCTCGGATCGACTGCGAGCCTTGCCCATCCGGTTCTCGCGGAGGGGCAGGTGAGCGACGGCAGCACCGAGCACGGGATCGCCTCGATCTGGCCCTCGATGTACCCCGCGCTCCTCGATCTCGTCGAGTCGCACCGCTCGACGATCCTCTTCGTCAACAATCGCCGCCTCGCCGAACGGCTCGCGCTGCGCCTCAACGACCTCGCCGGACGCGAGATCGCCCGGGCGCACCACGGCAGCCTCGCCGCGGAGCAGCGCGTCGTGATCGAGGAGGATCTCAAGGCCGGTCGGATCCCCTGCCTCGTCGCGACCTCCTCGCTCGAGCTCGGGATCGACATGGGCGCGGTCGATCTCGTGATCCAGGTCGAGTCGCCGAAATCGGTCGCCCGCGGCCTGCAGCGGATCGGCCGTGCGGGCCACGAGCTGAACGCGGTGTCGAAGGGCAGGATCTTCCCCAAGTTCCGCGCGGACCTGCTCGAGTCCGCGGTCGTCGCCCGGGCGATGCGGAACGGTGAGATCGAGGAGACGAAGATCCCCCGCAACCCGCTCGACGTCCTCGCGCAGCAGATCGTCGCGATCGCGGTCGACGAGGAGATCGCGGCCTCCGATCTACACGACCTCGTCCGGCGCGCGTATCCGTTCGCCGACCTCTCGCGGATCCAGCTCGAGAACGTGCTCGACATGCTCGCCGGTCGCTACCCCTCCGACGAGTTCGCGGACCTCCGGCCACGCATCGTCTGGGACCGGACGGGCGGCACGATTCGCGCCCGCGACGGCGCGCAGCGCCTCGCGGTCACGAACGCCGGCACTATCCCTGACCGCGGGATGTTCGGCGTCTTCCTCGTCGACGGCGGAAGCCGCGTCGGCGAGCTCGACGAGGAGATGGTGTACGAGGCGCGGGCAGGTCAGACCTTCCTGCTCGGCGCGTCCACCTGGCGGATCGAGGAGATCACGCGCGACAGGGTCCTGGTCTCGCCGGCGCCCGGGCTGCCCGGCGCGGTGCCGTTCTGGAAAGGCGAAGGCGTGGGGAGGCCCTACGAGCTCGGTGAGAAGATCGGAGCCGCATCGCGCGAGCTCTCTGCGGTGGGCGACGAGAAGGCGCTCGAGCGGCTGCGAGAGGAGTTCCTCCTGGACGAGCGGGCGGCGAGGAACCTCCTCGCATTCCTGCGGGACCAGGCGGATGCGACCGGCGCGGTGCCTTCCGACCGGACGATCGTCGTCGAGCGCTTCCGGGACGAGATCGGCGACTGGCGCGTCTGCATCCTCACGCCCTTCGGTGGCCGGGTCCACGCGCCGTGGGCGATGGCGATCACGGCCCGCCTCCGCGAGTCGCTCGGTCTCGACGCGCAGTCGATCTGGTCGGACGACGGCATCGCGCTCCACTTCCCCGACGCGGACGTCCCGCCGTCGGCCGCCGAGCTCGTCCTCGATGCGGCCGAGGTAGAGGATCTCGTCGTCGGCGAGCTGGGGGAGACCGCGCTCTTCGGTGCACGCTTCCGCGAGAATGCCGCGAGATCGCTTCTGATTCCGAGGCGCCGTCCAGGGCAGAGGACACCGCTCTGGCAGCAACGGCTCAAGGCGCAGTCGCTCCTGCAGGTCGCCCGCCGCTACGGCTCCTTCCCGGTCGTGCTCGAGACCTACCGGGAGTGCCTCCAGGACGTGTTCGACCTCCCGGCTCTGAGATCGCTGCTCACTGCGATCCAGACTCGCCGTCTCGATCTCGTCGAGGTCGAGACGGGAAGCGCCTCGCCGTACAGCTCGTCGCTCCTCTTCGACTACGTCGCGACGTACATGTACGAGGACGACACCCCGCCCGCGGAGCGGCGCGCCCAGGCGCTCTCGCTCGACCGGGACCTGCTGCGCGAGCTTCTCGGCAGCGAGGAGCTGCGGGAGCTTCTCGACGCCGATGCGCTCGGTGAGGTCGAGCGGCAGCTGCGCGGAGAGCCGCGCACACCCGACGAGCTTCACGATCAGCTCCGGATCCGGGGTGACCGTCGCCCGGGCGAGTATGACGCGGGGCTCGCCGCGCCCCTCCTGGCCGAGCGGCGTGCGGTGCTCGTGCGGGTCGCGGGCGAGGAACGGCTGATCGCCGCGGAGGATGCCGGGCGTTATCGCGACGCCCTCGGCGCGATGCCGCCCGGCGGCCTTCCGGAAGCCTTCCTGGAGGGCGGAGAGGATTCACTTCGGCGGCTCGTCCTCCGCTTCGCCAAGGGTCGAGGCCCATTCACGAGCGCGGAAGCGGCGCAGCGATTCGCCCGCGACCTCGGGCCGCTTCTCGCCGAGCTCGAGCGCGAGGAGCTTCTCGTCCGGGGTGAGCTCCGGCCGGGCGGCACCGAGCGGGAGTGGTGCGATCCCGACGTGCTCCGGCGGCTACGGCGGGCGTCGCTCGCAGCTCTCAGGCGAGAGGTGGAACCGGTCGAACCGGCGGCGCTCGCGCGGTTCCTTCCCTCGTGGCACGGGATCGACCGCAAGGCGACGCTCCGCGAGGCTCTCGTGCCCCTGCAAGCGCTGGCGCTTCCCGTCGCCCTGTGGGAGACCGAGCTGCTGCCGCGACGCGTGCCGGGATACCGGCCCGAGCAGCTCGACTCGCTGTGCGCGAGCGGCGAGGTCGTCTGGGTCGGGGCCGGTCTCGACCGTGTCGCGCTCTACTTCCGCGAGGACGCGGGAGCGCTCGGCCAGGTTTCGGGTGCACCGAGACCCGACGGAGAGCCTCACGACCGGTTGCGAGCGGCGCTCGCCACCGGCGCGCTCTTCTGGTCGGACGTCCTCGACGAGACAAGGCTGCCTCCCGACGAGGCGCTGTCCGCGCTGTGGGATCTCGTGTGGGCCGGGGAGGTGACGAACGATGCGTGGACGCCGCTGCGCGCCGGCCGTCGCCACGGCGTCCCGAAGCCGGAACGGAGACCCCGGCGGTTCTCGCGGTCCCGCTCGACCGTCGCCACCGCCACGCAGGGGCGCTGGTCGAAGACAGAGCGGCTCTTCGCGGGCACGGCCGAACGTCGCGCGCTCGCCGAGTTGCTGCTCGAGAGGCTCGGGATCGTCACGCGTGACGGCGTCCGGTCGGAGGGAATCCCGGGCGGGTACGGAGCCGTCTACGCCGAGCTCCGAGCGCTCGAGACGCTCGGGCTCTGTCGCCGCGGCTACTTCGTCGAAGGGCTCGGTGGAGCACAGTTCGCACTCGGTGGAGCGGTCGAGCGCCTCCGGGAGCTGCGTGAGCCGGATGAGCTCCCGGTGCCGACGGTCATGGCGGCCGCCGACCCCGCACAACCTTACGGCGCCGCCTTGCCGTGGCCTCGCCGGGCGGGAGCGCGGGCTGCGAGGGTGGCCGGCGCGCACGTCGTCCTGATCGGCGGGGAGGCTGTTCTCTACGTCGAGCGGGGAGGGCGCTCACTGGTGCCGCTCCGCGATCCGGACGAATCCTGGCTCGTCCCGGCGTTCGGCGCGCTCGTGTCGTACGTTCGCGGCGGAGGTGCGAAGCGCCTGGCCGTCGAGCGCTTCGACGGTGCACCGGTGACGGAGAGCGACGCGATGCCGCTGCTCGTGGAGGCGGGCTTCCTCGCGGGGCCACGCCGCGTCGTGCTGCGTCCATGAACGACGTGCCCACGAACGACCTGTCCACGAGCGGTGTCGAGGCGCTCCTGCGCCTCCAGGCCGAGAGCTTCGCCCGTGCCGACCGGGCGCTCCGTGGATCGTGGTCGACCGACCGCGCCATGGGGCCGGCCGAGCTCGATGCCTTTCTCGCCGAGCACGTCTACTGCGTCCTCGCCACGACGACCGGAAAAGGCCGGCCTCAGGCCCGCCCCGTCGCATTCGCGGTGTTCCGCGACGCGTTCTGGTTCGCGACGGTCGAGGGCGGTCGGCTGCGGAACGTGCAGTCGACGCCATGGGTGTCGGTCGTGATCTCGGAGGGCGACGGCGATCGCCACCGTATGGTCGCCGTCGACGGTCCCGTCACCGTCACGACGGATCCGCCCGACGGGCTCCTGGAGCACTGGGAACAGCGGATGGGCTCGCACCCCGCGTGGGCGAAAGCCTGGATCGAGTTGCGGCCGGATCGCCTGTTCTCCTACTCGAGTGCCTGAGGGCGACACCCTTCATCGGGCGGCGGCGAGGCTTCAGGTGCTGGTCGGCGAACGGCTCGAGGTCGAGACGCCGCACCCGAGGGCGGCGGCCGAACGCGTCGCCGAACGCCTCGACGGGCGGCAGCTCGAATCCGTCAGCGCAGTCGGGAAGAACCTCGTCTTCCGCTTCGAGGGAGGGGTCGTGCTCCGGTCGCACCTCCGGATGAGCGGGCGGTGGTCGATCCGACCACGCGGGACCACGCAGCCCGGCCGGCCCTGGCTCGTGCTCAGAGGCTCCTCGAACGAGGGCGTCCTCTGGGGCGGCCCGGTGCTCGAGCTCCATACGCGCGCCCTTGCGGCTCTGGGCCCGGACATCCTCGCGAAGCCGCCCGACATCGATGCGATCCTCGAGCGGATGCGCCGAGCCGAGAGCAGCCGTTCGTTCGGCGAGACGCTCCAGGATCAGAGTGTCGTCGCGGGGATCGGGAACATGTGGATGGCCGAGACGCTCTGGCTCGAGCGTCTCTCGCCGTGGCAGAGGCTCCGTGACGTCGGCGAGGCCGATCGCCGCCGCGCGCTCGAGACCGCCGCAAACCGGATGCGGGCCGCAGTCGACACCGGTCGTGAGCCGCGCAAGCAGGTGCACGGACGGGCGGGAAGACCCTGTGCGCGCTGCCGCACCCTGATCCGCTCGTGGGGGCAGGGCGACGCGAACCGCACCGCCTACTGGTGCCCCTCCTGCCAACCCGGCGAGCCCTGAGGCCTCCGAGGCCCGGTCGGCCGGTCAGTCGACCGACAGCAGATCGACCACGAACACGAGCGGCTCGTTGGGCTTGATCGCGGCACCGGCCCCTCGCGCGCCGTAGGCCATCGCCGAGGGGATCGTCAGCTTCCGGCGGCCACCGACCTTCATGCCGGCGACACCCTGATCCCAGCCGGGGATCACGTGTCCGCGGCCGAGCGTGAACCGGAACGGCTCGCCGCGGTTCCACGAGGCATCGAACTCCTCGCCCGTCGAGAACGCGACGCCGACGTAGTGGACGGCCACCTTGCATCCGGCCGCCGCCTCGTCGCCGTCGCCCTCGATCAGGTCGTCGATCCCGAGGTCGAACGGGATGTCTCCGTCGGGCTTCTCGACATGAGGTCTCTCGAGCGTCATCGCCTGCCCATCTTGCCAGGAGCGCCGCCGGTAGGAGAAGACGCACGCGCCTCGTAGAACGAGTCGTGGCGATCCGGGCACCGCATCTGTACGAATCTCTGCGCGCGTTCTGCCTTGCGGCGTTCGCCGCCGAACGTGGCGCGGAGCTCCCGTTCGCCTTCGAGGAGCACCCGACCCGCGACGGCCCCTCGCTCTACGAGTACCGGCCGCTCGTCCGAACCTTCGTCGAGGAGCAGGCCCCGACTCTGCGCCGCCTGCCCGACACGCGCAACGCGATCGACGATCTGCGTCGCGAACCGGCGGCCGCCATCTTCGCGCACGCCCACTCGAGCCTCGGCGCGACCGACGACGACGCGCTGTTCCGCACGATTCTGATTCCGACCCTGACCGCGGTCGCCGAGCGGTCGGGCGGCTTCGACTGGCAGGACGACGCGTTCGAGAACGCCTACGCGTCGATCGAGCAGTCGCTCTTCGGCTCGGCGAGGTCGTATGCCGCGATCGCCCCGCTCGTCGGGCTCTCGGCAGGCTCGACCGTCGAGCTCGGCGGCGGGATCCGGGTGCGGTCGGCGGTGTCGGGCGAGCTCTCCGG
>DASZLW010000106.1:0-12566 GCA_035552175.1 Gaiellaceae bacterium
CTCGTCGACACGCCGGGCGATTCCGGCTTCCAGGCGGACACGATCGCGAGCCTGCGCGTGGTGGAGGGCGCCCTCGTCGTCGTGTCGGGCGTGATGGGCGTCGAGGTGAACACCGCGCGCGTCTGGTCGCGCTCGGAGGCGCTCGAGCTCTCCCGCGTCGTCTTCGTGAACATGCTCGACCGCGAGCGCGCCGAGTTCTTCCGCACGCTCGCCGCGGTGCAGGAGCACCTCTCGTCGAGCTGCGTCGCGATCCAGCTTCCGATCGGGATCGAGCACGAGCTCACGGGGGTCGTCGACCTGCTCCACAACTGCGCCTACCTGGATCCGGAGGGTGGCCGTGAAGGCGATCCCGTGGCGATCCCGGACTCGATGGCGGAGCTCGCCGCCGAGTACCGCGAGAAGCTCCTCGACGCCGTCGTCGAGACCGACGAGGCGCTGATGGAGCGCTACCTCGCGGGCGAGGAGCTCGATCCTCACGACGTCGCGGCGGCGCTCAAGACGGCGGTGACGAACGACGAGCTCTACCCGGTCACCTGCGGCGTCGCGACGAAGAACCTCGGCACCCATGCCGTGCTCGACCTGCTCGTCGAGGGCGTCCCGTCACCGGTGCGCAAGGCCCACGACATCGATACGGGCGGCGGCGCGGCAGCGTTCATCTTCAAGACGGTCGCCGACCCGTTCGCGGGGAAGATCAATGCGTTCCGCGTCTACGGCGGCTCGATCTCCGCCGACGACACGCTCGTCAACCTGCGCGACAAGGCCAAGGAGCGCCTCGGCGGGCTGATGGAGATGCAGGGCAAGGAGCATACGAAGGCCGACGAGTTCGTGAACGGCGACATCGGCGCGGTCGCGAAGCTCAAGGACGTCCAGACCGGCGACCTCCTCGCCGACCACGAGCGCGAGCTCGAGGTGGCGCCGCTCGAGTTCCCCGAGCCGGTGATGAGCTTCGCCGTCACGCCGAAGACGAAGGGCGACGACGACAAGGTCGCGCAGGCGCTCCGGCGGCTGCACGAAGAGGATCAGACGCTCGAGTTGCGCCGCGATCCGCAGACCGGGGAGCAGGTGCTCTCGGGGATGAGCCAGGTGCACGTCGAGGTCGCCGTGGGGCGGCTCAAGACGCGCTTCGGCGTCGAGGTCGACCTCCATCAGCCCCGCGTGCCGTACGTCGAGACGATCAAGGGCGGGGCGCGAGCGCAGGGGCGCTACAAGAAGCAGACCGGCGGGCGCGGGCAGTTCGGGGACTGCGTGATCGAGATCGAGCCGATCGAGGGGCACGTCGGCTACGAGTTCGTCGACAAGATCGTCGGCGGCGTGATCCCGCAGGGCTTCCGGCCCGCGATCGACAAGGGCGTCCAGGAGACGATGGCGCACGGCGTGCTCGCCGGCGCGCCGGTGCAGGGCGTCCGCGTCCGGCTCGTCGACGGCTCCTACCACACGGTGGACTCGTCCGAGATGGCGTTCAAGGTCGCCGGGTCGATGGCGTTCAAGAGCGCCTACGAGAAGGCGCAGCCGACGCTCCTCGAGCCGATCATGACGCTCGAGGTGACGGTTCCGGACGAGGCCGTGGGCGCGGTCAACGGCGACCTGAACTCCCGTCGCGGGCGGCTCCACGGCATGGATCCGAAGGGCGGGATGACGACGATCAAGGCCGAGGTGCCGATGGCGGAGGTGCTCACGTACTCGCAGTCGCTGACGTCGATGACGGGAGGCCGCGGGGACTACCACATGGAGTTCCTGCGCTACGAGGAGGTCCCGACGCACATCGCGCAGAAGCTGATCGATGCGGCGAAGAAGGAGGAGGCGGTTCCGGCGTAGTCGGGTAGACCGCAGGTTGCAGGGATTTCTCCGGCCGTGTCGACGGGGGACCGCTACGCTCGGGGCCGTGAGGGTGACGAAGGTCAGCGCGGCACGGCAATGCGCCATCTGCGAGCGGACGCTCCTGATGGGCGAGCGGACCGTGCGCTTCTCGCCGAACGGCGGCGGGCGCTACCTCGACGTCTGCCAGCTCTGCCAGGAGACGGCCGCCGAGGACGGCTGGGTGAAGGAGGGCTCGCCGACGACACCGACGATCCCCGCCGACCGCCGCCGCACGAGCCGTTTCTCGCTCTCGGCGCTGCTCGGTGCGAAGGTTGCCGCGCAGGCGCCCGTGGCGACCGAGCCGATCCTGCGCCGGCTCTCGGAGGCCGAGCTCGCGATCGTCGAGGCCGCCGACCACTTCAACGCCTCGCAGTTCCGCCGCACGGTCGGCGGGGTCGCGAAGAGCCTCGGCCCGCCGCAGGTGTCGATCGTGCCGCTCTCGGGCGTCAACCAGGAGATCGTGATCACTGTCGCCTGGGACATCTCGTGGTACCAGTACCGCGTCACCCCGGACTCGGGGCAGCCCGTGCGCCTCGCCGAGCGAGGCCACGACCCCGACGAGCTCGACGCCTCGTACATCGGGTGGAACGCCCACATGGGCGAGGACGGCCGCGTCGTGCCCGACATCGCAAGCGTCTGACCCGTTCCGGTCGCCTCGGCTCGTGGCGGCGGTCGCTGGCGCCCGGCGTAGACTGATCCGGTGATCTACTGCGTCGTCCCGCCCGAGCTCGAAGCGGAGCTCTTCGACCGCCTCGTCGCCTACTACGGGGACAAACCGGACGTGACCGTGGTCGTCGACCGCCGCGCGGGCGAGCGCCGCGCGAGTCGGAGCCCCTGGAACGAGACCGAGAATCGCCAGGCGGGGAACCGTCGGCGATCCGGGCCCGGCGGTTTCGTGTCGACGAACGTCAGGGATCCCTGACGTGGCCGTCGCGGCGCGCGAGAACTTCATCGGCGGCAAGTCGGTTCCGGCCTCCGGAGGTGAGACCTTCGAGTCGGTGAGCCCGGCGACGGGTGAGACGCCCGCTTCGTTCCCACGCTCGAGCGCGGCCGATGTGGATCGGGCGGTCGCGGCGGCCAGGGAGGCATTCGAGGACTGGCGCCTCGTTCCGGCGCCCGAGCGTGGCGCGATGCTCTTTCGCCTCGCGGAGCTCCTGCGCGCGCACAAGGACGAGCTCACCGACCTGATGACCCGGGAGATGGGGAAGGTGAAGGCCGAGGCCGGCGGCGACGTCCAGGAAGCGATCGACATGAGCTACTACATGGGCGGGGAGGGCCGGCGCCTCTTCGGCCAGACGACTCCGAGCGAGCTCCGCGACAAGTTCATGATGAGCGTGCGGATGCCGGTCGGCGTCGTCGGCGCGATCACGCCCTGGAACTTCCCGATCGCGATCCCGTCCTGGAAGCTCTGCCCCGCGCTCGTCTGCGGCAACACCGTCGTGCTGAAGCCGGCGGAGGACACGCCGTTTCTCGCCGACCGCTTCGTCGACCTGCTCTCCGAGGCCGGCGTGCCGCCGGGCGTCGTCAACATCGTCCACGGCTACGGCGAGGAGGCGGGCGACGCGCTCGTCCGCCATCCGGACGTGCCCGTGATCACGTTCACGGGGTCGCGCGAGACCGGGATCGCCGTCACGAAGGCCGCGGCCGACCGGCTCAAGCACGTTCACCTGGAGCTCGGCGGCAAGAATGCGATCATCGTCCTCGAGGACGCCGACGTCGACCTCGCGGTCGAGGGGATCGTGTGGTCGGCGTTCGGGACGACCGGCCAGCGGTGCACGGCCGCTTCCCGCGTGATCGTCCACGAGGCCGTCTACGGCGAGCTCGAGTCGAAGCTCGTCGCGGCCGCCGAGAAGCTTCGGCTCGGGCCCGGCTGGGAGGACGGCACCGACGTGGGGCCGCTGATCAACAGCGCCGCGCGCGACAAGGTCGCCTCGTACACGCAGATCGGGAAGGACGAAGGAGCGAGGCTCCTCACGGGCGGCGAAGCGGTCGAGGGCGACGGGTTCTACTACCGGCCGACCGTCTTCGGCAGCGTCGAGGCCGGGATGCGGATCGCGCGGGAGGAGATCTTCGGGCCCACGACCGCGCTGATCCCGGTCAAGAGCTTCGAGGAGGCCGTCGCGGCGGCGAACTCGGTGAGCTACGGGCTCTCGTCGTCGATCTTCACGCGCGACGTCAACCGTGCCTTCCGCGCGATGCGCGACCTGCAGACCGGGATCACCTACATCAACGCCGGGACGACGGGGGCCGAGGTGCACCTGCCGTTCGGCGGCACCAAGGACACCGGCAACGGCCACCGCGAGGCCGGGCAGGCGGCGCTCGACGTGTTCACCGAGTGGAAGTCGATCTACGTCGACTACTCGGGCAGGCTGCAGCGGGCCCAAATCGACAACGCGTGAACCGGAAGCTCGTGGTGTACGTTCCGCGGAACGCGCTCGGCGACGTGCGTGAGGCGCTGTTCGCGGCGGGCGCCGGGCGGATCGGAGCCTACGAGCGGTGCTCGTGGTACACGGACGGGACGGGAACGTTCCTCGGCGGCGCCGGCACGAACCCGGCCTCGGGCAAGCCGGGCGTGGAGCAACTGGTCGACGAGTACCGGCTCGAGACCGTCTTTCCCGAGGAACTGCAGGACGCCGTCGTCGCCGCTCTCCGCCGGGCGCATCCGTACGAGGAGCCCGCTTTCGACATCTACGCGCTCCTGTGAAGGCGCGCCTCTTCACAGACGGCGGCGCGCGCGGCAACCCCGGGCCGGCCGCGTACGCGTACGTCCTCGAGGCCGAGGACGGGACGGTGATCGCCTCGCACGGCGAGGCGATCGGGGTCGCGACGAACAACGTCGCCGAGTACGGCGGCCTCGTCGCGGGTCTCGAGAAGGCGGTCGAGCTCGACCTGACCGAGGTCGAGGTCGTGTCCGACTCGGAGCTGATGGTGAAGCAGATGCGCGGGGAGTACAGGGTGAAGAACGAGGCTCTGCGAGGTCTTTCACTCCGCGCCGGGCGGCTCGCGCGCGAGGTCGGTGCCGTGTCGTACCGGCATGTCCGACGGGAGCAGAACGAGCTTGCCGACCGCCTCGTGAACGAGGCACTCGACAACGCCGGCGCGTGATCGTCCTGCTCCCCGCACTCGCCGTGGCGGTGGCGGCGGTCGTGGCGGCGAGCCTCAGGCTTCGCGGAGTCGTCTCGGCACTCCTGGCCGGGTACCTCGTCCTCGTCGCGAACATCGCTCTCGTCACGTGGGCGCTCTCGCCGTTCCACGTGGTCACGCGTGCGGGACTGCTCGTCGCGGAGCTCGTGCTGCTCGCGGTGGCGGTCGGGGTGTGGTGGCGGCGCGGGCGGCCGCTGTTCCCGCTCCCGAGCATCACGGGGCTTCGCGGGCTCGCCGGCGATCCGGTGACGGCGGCGTTCGTGCTCGTGCTCGTCGCGGTGCTCGTCTACGAGCTGGTGGTGGCGCTGACGGCGGCGCCGAACAACTGGGACTCGCTCACCTACCACCTTTCGCGCGCCGCGGACTGGAACCAGCACCACTCGATCGAATGGATCGCGAATGCGCCGACCCAGCGGATGAACGAGTTCCAGCCGCTCGCCGAGCAGGAGATCCTCTTCGGGTTCGCGGCTGCCGGGAGTGGGATGCTCTACGCGCTCCCGCAGTTCGTCGCGCAGCTCGCGATCCTCGTCGCGGTGTACGGCGCGTCGCGGCGGCTCGGCTTCGAGCGGCTCGCCTCGGTTCGCGGCGCCGCGCTTCTAGCCACCTTCGGCTCGTTCGCACTGCAATCGACGACGGCGCAGAACGATCTCGTCGCGGCATCGTTCCCGATCGTCGCAGCCTGCTTGCTCCTCGGCTCTCTGCCGCTCGAGACCGTCCTTGCGGGTGCGGCGCTCGGCCTCGGGGTGGGGGCGAAGCTGACGACCGTTCTCGTCTGGCCCGTCCTCGCGTGGCTCGCGTTGCCGGGGGGCCGGGCGGCCGCGAGACGACTGGCCGTCGGCGGCGGCATCGGCTTGCTCGCGGGCGGCCTCTGGAGCTACGTGCTCAACCTCGTACACACCGGCCACGTCCTCGGACACGGGCAGGGGCGGACAGACCAGACGGTGTCGCCGTCGGTCGTCACCGACGCGCACACATTTGCGAGGCTCGTCTACCGGCTCCTCGACCTCGGGCTGCTGAGCGACCGCAAGATCTGGGTGTTCGCGGCGCTCGGGATCGTGGCCGGGTTCGTCGTCTGGGTGACGCGCCGTGGCGCCGGCTCGCGACCGGCAGCGGTGAGCGGGATCGCGGTCGCGGTGCCGCTGCTCGTGCCGGCGCTCGTGCTCGGCATCGCTCCCGTCGTTGCCTGGTTCACGAAGCTGATCGGGATCCCGGTGCACGACCCGATCTACGGGTTCAGCCTCAACCGCGCCGCGGCCGACGACTCCTCGGCCTTCGGGGCGATGGGTGCCTATGCGCTGATCGCGGCGCCGATCGCCGTGCTGGTGAGACGCCGCTCGGACCGCCGACTCCTCGGCCTGGCACTGGCTTTGCCGGTCTACCTCGTGCTGCTCGGCCTGTATGCGGGCTACAACATCTGGCTCACGCGCTTCCTCGTCGTCCCGGCGGCGCTCGCCGCGCCGCTCTTCGCGATCCTGCTTCGCGGCCGGCTCACGGCCGCCGCGGTGCTCGTCGTCGCCGCGACGACGGTCTTCTACACGCTGGCCTACAACAACTCGAAGCCAGCGCTCGGCCGGGGCGAGATCGTGCGACCCTGGAATCTCGACCAGGCGACCGCACTCGAGGAGAGCCCGGCCGAGCCGACCGGGCGCAACGCGGCGGGCGCGCTCGTCGAGTACGACCGGATCGTCCCGACGGCGGCGTGCGTCGGGGCCGTCCTCGACCCGGACGAGTGGTCGTATCCGTTGTGGGGGCCGAGCCTCCGCCACAGGCTGTACTTCCTGCCCTCGCTCACGGCCGTCGCGACCGCGGTGAGCGAGAACCTCAGGTACGTGATCGTGAGCACGGGAGCAAACGCCCCGATCGCCGACCTGTTCACGGCGGCAGGTTGGCACCGCCGCTCCCTGAACGGCTACTGGACGCTCGTGACGGCCCCGGGCAATGTGAGCGGCTGCCCCGGGCCGGAGTAGGCAGAAGCGCGGCTATACTGAGCCCCCGCGCGGATGTAGCTCAGTTGGCTAGAGCGTCTGCTTGCCATGCAGAAGGTCGTGGGTTCGAGTCCCATCATCCGCTTCGTCGAAATCCTTGCAAAATGCCGGTGCTGCCGCGGTCGAGAAGATTTACGAGAGTGCCGTGACGAGCGACTGGTACTGCCGCACGAATGTCTGCTCCTCCCGGCTGATACTCGTCATCAGCGCCGACGATTGGCCTTTCTGATGGAGCTCTTCGAAGCGGGCGGCCAGCTGTTGTGCCGTCGACGCGAGTTGCGCCACCTGCGTTCGGGCGCGGCCCGGGAAGCGCTCGGATCGTGTGAGGACCGCTTCGAAGCCCGCAATCTCGAGTTCGGAGTCTTGCCCGTACCGCTCGATGCACGACACGGTGGCGGGATGCGCCTTCTCGCAGGCGATCAGCGACTTCTGGTATTGACCGAGCTGGTACGCGAGTGATCCGAAGTTCGTCTCGAGATCATCGAGCGCTGAGCTCGTCGCGGCAGGGACGAGCTTCCCGGTGACCTTCGAGAAGTAGCTGATGTTCCCGAGTGCGTTGAGCCCCGCCGCTTCGGCGAAGACGCACGTCTCATGCTCGTCGTCCAGCGTGATCTGCCGGTACTCCCCCGGCGGGAGGGGAACGCCGTAGTTGCTCTCGTCCGGATTCTGGTTCAGGAATCCCGTGAGCGGAGTGGTTGTGACCGCATCGACGATGGTCCCACAGGTCATCGGTACCAAGCCGGAAAGCGTGAACTCCCAGTGTCCCGCCGCCGGGTCGACGGCGAACTCGAAGGTCTGGCGGGAGCCGAGATAGAGTGAGTTCTGGTGGGACGTCGCAAGACCCGCGCCGACCACTGTCGTGTAACCGCCGGGTTGAAATATCGTGTGAGGCGGGGGGTGTCCCGTGTCCTTCCAGCTCTGCCAGTAGGCGGCAAGCATCGGGAGAAACCGGGCGACAGGGACAGGCGGCGTCGATGTCGCCTCGCTGTTGTACAGGTTCTCGCCGCGAACCGATGAGTACGCCGGCTCGAGCGCGAATGGCATCAGCGACGGCTTCGATGCGTCGGTTTCGCCGTACCCGCTGTCGAAGCTCAGTTGCCACGGTGCGCGGGCAGAGGCCTTCGTCAGGACTTGCAGCTCGATCCACGGCTCCAGCTGCGTCAGGCCGTTCGACTGGGTCGAGTTGTATGTCGTCCGGATCTCCGCCAGGAAGTCGATCGGATACTTCGTCTGGATCGGCACGATCACGTGGAGCTCGCCGAGTGGTCGCGGAGAGGCCTCGGTCACACACCTCGGCGACACGGCGCAATTCGCGAGCTCTCCGGAAAGCAGGGGCCCCGGCGCGACGAGCTGGGACAGTGCCCGAGTGTCATCCATCACGAGGGCTGTCTCCCACGCCTGCCAGAGCGCCGCGGCTCCGTCGCGCGCCTCGACGGGGGTGACGAGCGGCACCTTCCCCGGCTCACCAGACTCGAACAAGGCGTTCGGCAGCTTGATCGCGTTGCCGACGATGAGGTGCCGGGCAGAAGGCAACTCCACTGCGTGGGCGGTTTTCGACGGCGTTGCGTCCGCGAGACCAGGCTGTACCGCGAGGCTCGCGAGTGCGAGCACGAGCGCTCCGATTGCTCGAATCAAACCCTGCCTGCCGATCATTCGTCCAATGCTATGAGGAGGTCGGCGGCTCGTCCTGGCCCACAAGGTGAGATTTGCCCCTGCCGAAGGTCCTACTGCGAGGCTCCAGGCGATTCAGCTCGGTTCGTCCTCTCTCACCCCGACCGCCGATCCGGCGCCTCCTCGCCTTCCGGGCCGAGGAAGCTCTCGAGCAGCGGCCGGTAGCCGAGCACCGCGAACGCCAGCAGGGACGCGGCGCCGATCGCGTGGGCCCAGTTGGTGCCCGCGATCGTGAGGAAGCCGATTCCCGCGATCAGCGCCGCCACGGCCGGCCGTGCGCTCGGCCGGGAGCCCGCGAGTTCGCGGGCGTCGGGTGGATGGGCTGCTGTCGGCGGCGCGTCGGCGAGTCGCCCCGCGAGGGTGAGGCGGAAGAGAAGCGCGAGGGAGGGGAAGAGGATCACCGCGCCGGCGATCACCGCGATCGTCACCGCAAGCTCGGTTTCCCGGCCTGCCGCCGCCTGACCGACGGTGAGGCTGCGTAGGAGAACGGGCTGCTGCGCGAGCGCCCAGCCTGCGATCGTCGAGCCGACCGCGATCGCCGCCGTGTAGCGCGCCGGCTCGTAACGCCGCGAGGCGACGAGCGCGAGCGTCGCTCCGCCCGCGAGGACGGAGAGGGCGAGCGCCGGCAGCCCCGGTCCCTGGGTGAGACGGGTGAAGAGCCGGTGGGCGTCGATGCGCAGCACGACGACCCCGGCGGCCGCGATCGCGCCGGCCGCGATGCCCGCGCCGAGCGCGCGCCGGCGGAACTGCTCGGCCAGGGCGGCGCGACCGTCACGGACAGCGTCGCCGCTCAGGAAGACGGCGGCCATGTAGGCGGCGCTCGCGACGGCGAGGACGCCGATCGTGATCGAAAGCGGATTGAGCCAGCTCGAGACGAGGCTCCCGCCCGGGTTGCCCACTCCGACCCGGCCTGCCGCGACCCCGCCCGCGGCGGTTCCGAGCGCGAAGGGCGTCAGGACGGACGAGAGCGCGAAGACCGTGTCGATCCGGCGCTCCTCCCTCGCCGTGGCGGTCCCGGCGCGCAGTGCGTACGCGCCGCCGCGGAGGACGATCCCGAGGCCCGCGACGAAGAGCGGGCTCGAGAGCGTCGAGGCGATCGAGCCGAACGCGGCCGGGTACCCGGTCCAGACGACCGTCAGGACGAAGACGAGCCACACGTGATTCGCCTCCCAGACGGGCGCCATCGCGTGGTGGGCGTGGTCGCGGATCTGCCTGCCGTGCTCGCCGCGCCCGGCGACGAGTTGCCAGAAGCCGGCACCGAAGTCGGCGCCGCCGAGCACCGTGTAGAGCGCGAGCCCGGCGAGCGCGAACACGAGCGGCAAGGAGTGAAGGTGGATCACGCCGCCTCCGCCGCGAGAGCCGTTTCGGCCGGCGGTGCCGCCGGACCGTCGAGCGGCCGGCCGCGCAGGCGCCAGAGCACCCAGGCGAGACCGGCGGCGAGCGTGATGTAGACAGCCGCGAGCGCGGCGTAACCGACCGGGATCCCGCCGGCGCCGGTCACGGCCTGCGAGGTGCGCATCACGCGGTACACGACCCAAGGCTGGCGTCCCACCTCGGTCACGACCCAGCCGGCGATGAGCGCGACGACCGACAGCGGCCCTGCAGCGACCAGGGCGCGGTAGAACCAGCGCGATTCGGGGAGGCGGCCGCGGCGGATCCGCACGTACAGCACCACCAGGGCGAGGAGCGCCAGCAACGTCCCGATCCCGACCATCGTCTGGAACGCGAACCGGACGACGTTGACCGGCGGCCTGTCCGCTACGGGAACGGCGTCGAGCCCCTGCACGGTCGCGTTCGCGCTGTGGAACGCGAGGAGGGAGAGCAGGTGCGGCAGCGGGATCCCGTACTCCACGCGGCCGTCGCTATACCAGCCGAGGATATGGACGGACGCACCCTTCGTCGTCGCCCCGAGTCCCTCGAACGCGGCGAGCTTGGTCGGCTGGACGGCCGCGACCTCACGTCCGTTCCAGTCGCCGACGAACACCTGCGCGACGGACGCCAGCGTCGCCGCGCCCAGGGCGACGGCGAGCGCCGTCCTCTCGTACCGTCCCCAGACACCGCGCAAGCGGGAGACGGCGTACGGAGCCGCGAGCACGAAGCCGGTGACCATGTATCCGGCGAGGTACATGTGGATCAGCTCGTGCCAGAGGTAGCTGTTCTCGAAGAGCGCCTGAAACGGGTGGACGTCGACGGCCTTCCCGTGCACGAGCCTGAACCCTCCCGGATGGTTCATCCAGGCGTTCACGGCGATCACCATCAGGGAGCCGCTGAACCCCGAGAGCACGATCGGGAACCCGCAGGCGAAATGCGCGCGAGGCGAGAGGCGGCTCCAGCCGTAGATGTAGATCCCGACGAAGATCGCCTCCATGAAGAACGAGAACCCCTCGATCGCGAACCCGAGCCCGAAGACGCCGCCGAAGGTGCCGGTGAAGTTCGGCCACAGGAGCCCCATCTCGAAGCTCAGGATCGTGCCGGTGACGACCCCGGTCGCGAAGAGGGCGGCCATGATCCGCGTCCAGCGGCGGGCAAGCGTCCGGTAGAGCTCGTCGCCCGTTCCCAGGTAGAGCCACTCCAGGTAGACGAGGAGCGGCGGCAGCGCGACGCCGAAGCAGACGAGCGGGATGTGCACCGCGAACGAGAGGGCCTGCATCTGGCGCGCCTCGAGCAGGTAGTGCTGCTTCGTGGGCGCGAGGCCGGCGGCGACGGTGAGGAGCAGGGTCACGTCGCGCTGCGCCGATCCCGATTCAGCGGCTCAAAGATGCGACAGCGACAACGATCGACGACCGAGCACCTGCCCGAACTGTACGGGATCGGACCGGGCTCGGCCGCGCTCGAGCCTGGCTCGAACGGCGCTTGCGGCCCCCGAGGCAAGATGGCGTCGACTGCTCACGAGGGAGAGAAGATGACGACGATGGATGCAGTTCGGCTCCTGCCGCCGGGCGGGATCGACAACCTGGCGCTCGAGCGGATCGATGTGCCGAAGCCTGGAACGGGGGAGGCGCTCGTGCGCGTCCGTGCGGCCGGAATCACGCGGGACGAGCTCGACTGGCCCACCGGCCGCCTGCCCGCGATCCCGTCCTACGAGCTGTCGGGCGTGGTCGAGGAGCTCGGACCCGATGTGGAGGGGCTCGCTGCCGGCGACGCCGTGTGGGCGTTGACGCCGTTCGATCGCGACGGGGTGGCGTGCGAGCTCGCCGTCGTGCCGGCGGCTTTGCTCGCCCCCAGGCCGGCGGCCCTCGACGACGCGGCTGCCGCCGCGACACCGCTGCCCGCGCTGAGCGCCTGGCAGGCGCTCTTCGACCACGGCAGGCTCGAGGCGGGACAGCGGGTACTCGTCCACGGCGCAGCCGGCGGCGTCGGCCACCTCGCCGTGCAGATCGCGCTCGCGCGGGGCGCGCAGGTCGTCGGAACGTCCTCGGCCACAGGTGTCGACCTCGTCCGGGAGCTCGGCGCCGAGGCGGTCGACACGGGCTCCGAGCGCTTCGAGGACGTCGAACCCGTCGACCTCGTCTTCGACACCGCGGGCGGCGAGCTGCTCGCACGTTCGCCGGCGGTGCTGAAGCAGGGCGGGCGGATCGTGACCGTGGCGGAGGAGCCGCCCGCAGGCGTTGTGGCGTCCGGGGTCGAGGCGATCTACTTCATCGTCGAGCCGAACCGCGGCCAGCTCGTCGAGATCGGACGGCTGATCGATGCAGGGCAGGTCCGGCCGGCGATCGACGCCGTGTTCCCGCTCGGCGATGCGCGCGCGGCCTTCGAGCGGAGCCTGGCCCACGGCAAGCGGGGCAAGGTCGTGCTCGAGGTCAGCCGCCGCTGATCGCGGCGATCACGTCCATCCGCGAGCGCGCCTCGAGGGGCGTCTCGAGCCCGGCGCGCTCGCGGTCGACGTAGACGTGGATGTGCTGCCGGATC